>NZ_JBHWWX010000044.1:0-1647 GCF_042730335.1 Rhodococcus sp. NPDC060084 | reverse complement strand
GCCGCCCACACCACCTCGGGTGTGTGGGGGGCCCACCCCGCCCCCCGGGGGGGGCGGGGGGCCCCCCCCCCCCCGCCCCCCCCGCGGGGGGGGGGGCGCCCCCCCCGCCCCCCCCCCCGCGGCCCACCACCACCGCGCTCGACCGAGGAGCACTCGATGACCATCCTGGATCCGGCTAAACAACGCGCCCATTCGACGGATCCACGCGATCCTCTGCGCCGGCTCGAGGCACTCTTCGACTCGGGCAGCACGGAGCTGCTCCACGCCCGGGACAAGTCCGGCGTCCTCGCCGCGATCGGATGCATCGACGGCGTCCGGACAGTGGCGTACTGCTCCGACGCGACCGTCATGGGCGGAGCGATGGGCGTCGAGGGGTGTAAGCACATCGTCGCGGCGATCGACACCGCCCTCGAACTCGAAGCGCCTGTCATCGGGCTCTTCCACTCCGGCGGGGCGCGCCTCGCGGAGGGCGTCGAAGCGCTGCACGCCGTCGGCCTCGTCTTCGAGGCGATGGTGCGCGCATCCGGTTCCATCCCCCAGATTTCCGTCGTCCTCGGTTTCGCCGCAGGTGGCGCGGCATACGGCCCGGCGCTCACCGACATCGTGATCATGGCGCCCGAAGGACGTGTGTTCGTCACCGGACCCGACGTCGTACGCAGTGTCACCGGCGAGCAGGTCGACATGGAGTCCCTCGGCGGCCCCGACACCCACACCAAGAAGTCGGGTGTCGCCCATATCGCGGCCCACGACGAGTCCGACGCACTGCACCGGGCACGGCGTCTCGTGTCGATGCTCGCCGAACAGGGCGAATTCGACGTCGCTGCCGCAGCCCTCGGAGACACCGATCTGCGCGCGCTCATGCCCGAGTCACCGCGCCGCGCCTACGACGTGCGCCCGATCGTCCACGAACTCCTCGACAACGTCGAAGGCGAATCGAGTTTCGAAGAACTGCAGGGTGGCTGGGCTCGCAGTATCGTCACCGGCTTCGGTCGGCTCGGCGGCCGCACCGTGGGCGTCATCGCCAACAATCCGCTCCGCCTCGGCGGGTGCCTGAACTCCGAGAGTGCCGAGAAATCGGCGCGTTTCGTACGCATGTGCAACGCCTTCGGCGTTCCCCTGGTGGTGCTGGTCGACGTGCCGGGCTACCTTCCCGGCGTCAGCCAGGAATGGGAGGGCGTCGTGCGCCGCGGAGCGAAGTTGCTGCACGCGTTCGCCGAAGCCCGTGTGCCCCGCGTGACCCTGGTGACCCGCAAGATCTACGGCGGCGCGTACATCGCGATGAACTCGCGCGCCCTCGGTGCGACAGCAGTGTTCGCGTGGCCGGAGTCCGAGGTCGCCGTGATGGGCGCGAAGGCCGCGGTGGGGATCCTCCACAAGCGGGCCCTCGCTGCCGCTCCCGAAGAGGAACGCGAGGCCCTGCACGACCGTCTCGCATCCGAGCACGAAGCCATCGCGGGAGGCGTCGGTCGCGCCATCTCGATCGGCGTGGTCGACGAGATGATCGACCCGGCAAAGACGCGGAGCACCCTGGCTGCGGCGCTGGCAGCAGCGCCTGCAACCCGCGGGCGGCACAAGAACATTCCGCTGTAAGCACCGAACCGACTGTAAGCACCGAACGCCGACGCCGGCGCCGCCACCTTCGAACCC
>NZ_JBHWWX010000043.1:0-32265 GCF_042730335.1 Rhodococcus sp. NPDC060084 | reverse complement strand
CCCGGGACGCGTGTCGCGTCCCGGGCTCGCCCGTGTGTCGTGATGCCGCGTGTCAGCGGGCGCGACGCGCCAGACGCTCCGAGTCGGAGATCAGGACGCTCTTGCCTTCGAGGCGCAGCCAGCCGCGGTGCGCGAAGTCGGCGAGAGCCTTGTTCACGGTCTCGCGCGACGCACCGACGAGCTGGGCGATCTCTTCCTGCGTCAGGTCGTGCGTGACGCGCAGAGCGCCCGCCTCCTGCGTGCCGAAACGCTGCGCGAGCTGCAGCAGAGCCTTGGCGACGCGACCGGGAACATCGGTGAAGATGAGGTCGGCGAGGCTGTTGTTCGTGCGGCGGAGCCGGCGGGCCAGCACGCGGAGCAGCTGCTCGGCGATCTCGGGGCGCTGGTCGATCCACGCCTTGAGTGCCTCGCGGTCCATGCTCACGGCACGCACCTCGGTGACGGTCGTCGCGGTGGACGTACGGGGGCCCGGGTCGAAGATGGACAACTCGCCGAACATGTCGGACGGGCCCATGATGGTCAGCAGGTTCTCGCGACCGTCGGGCGAACGCCGACCGAGCTTCACCTTGCCGGAGACGATGATGTACAGGCGGTCGCCGGGCTCACCTTCGTTGAAGATGACATGGCCACGGGGAAAATCGACCGGCTGAAGCTCTTTGACCAGCGCCGCAACCGCAGAGGGCTCGACTCCTTGGAAGATGCCTGCTCTGGCCAGGACCTCGTCCACGTGCGCTCCTTTTGGGAAATGAAAAAACGTTGTCTTGCTGCTGTGTCGGCACGTCTACGGGCATCCGACGGAGGTCACCTGTCAGGCGTACGACTCCCCAGTCTACTGTGCCGAGGTCAGGCGTGAGTGACCGACACCACGGATCGGGTGTTTTGCTTCCGAAAACCTTCTCGCAGGCTACCGGCGAGTATGTGGGTCAGCTGGCGCGACGCGTCCCGAGACCGTGATGTGAGGTGCTGCCGTCCGACTCGGTCGACCCCCGGCGCCGACGGCGGTGGAACCGGGCGAGAGCCCCGGGGAAACCTTCGCGAGCGAGCGCGGCGACATCGCCCTGGTCGGCTTGGTCGAGGAATTCCTCGACCTCGTCCTCGCGGACGGAAAGACGACTCAGGCGGGACTCGACACGCTCCATGGCGAGTGCGAACAGCGTCAGCAGCACTGGGAAAAGCACCACAGCGAGAGCTTGCATACCGGGAAGTAAACACGGGTTAGGTCTCAGATGAGACACGGGGGCGGATTGATGCGGAGGGGTTTACGTACAGTGGTCCAGGTGCATGCGACCCCGTCCGAGAGCTCCGATCAGGCTCCCCGTGGTGACTCGGGCGCGGCCCCCCGCTCCGAATCCCGGCTCGCGCTGGTGCGCCGCGCGCGACGGATGAATCGGCGGCTCGCCGAGGCTTTTCCCCATGTGTACTGCGAACTCGATTTCACGACGCCGCTCGAACTGGCGGTCGCGACGATCCTGTCCGCTCAGTGCACGGACGTGCGCGTCAACCAGGTGACTCCCGCGTTGTTCGCCCGGTACCCCGATGCCCGCGCCTACGCCGAAGCGGACCGGACGGAGCTCGAAGAGTTCATCCGATCCACCGGCTTCTTCCGCAACAAGGCGAACGCACTCATCGGTCTGGGCCAGGCTCTGCTCGAGCAGTACGACGGCGAGGTGCCGGCTCGGCTCGACGACCTCGTGAAGCTGCCCGGCATCGGGCGCAAGACCGCGAACGTCATTCTCGGCAACGCCTTCGATGTGCCGGGAATCACCGTCGATACGCACTTCGCTCGGCTCGTCGGACGCTGGAAGTGGACCACGGAAACCGACCCCGTGAAGATCGAGCACGCCGTCGGAACGCTCATCGAACGCAAGGAGTGGACGCTGCTGTCCCACCGGGTGATCTTCCACGGCCGTCGGGTCTGCCACGCGCGCAAACCCGCCTGCGGAGTGTGCGTGCTCGCCAAGGATTGCCCGTCCTACGGGATCGGACCCACCGACCCGCCGACCGCCGCCGCGCTGGTGAAGGGACCGGAGACCGAGCATCTGCTCGAGCTGGCCGGTAGGTGACGCCGGTGCACCCTTCCTCAGCAGGCCGTTGGAGCCTGGCAGCACTGGTCGTCGTGATCGCCTTGATCGTCGCCATCTGGCCGCGCGGCAACGATGACGCACCGGCTCCCTCGGCGACCGGCGCTGCGACCTCGGCCGCACCCGTCGACCGGCGAGCGCAGGACAACCCGCAGGCTCTCGCGCCCCTCCGGGAAACCGCCGCTCTGGATCCCTGCCCGTCGGCAGCGGGAACGCCTGCAGCGGGAGCGTCTGCCGGCAGCCCGCTCGCGGGGTTGACGTTCGAATGCGTCGGCGACGGTTCCACGGTGGACCTGGCCGCCGCACTCGCGGGCAAGCCGGCTGTGGTGAATCTGTGGGCGTGGTGGTGCGGCCCGTGCGCCGAAGAACTGCCCGTGCTCGAGGAGTTCGCCGAACGAGCCGGAGATGCGATGACCGTGGTGACGGTGCATACCGATCCCAACGAGGCCAATGCGCTGAGCAAGCTGACGGACTACGACGTGCATCTGCCCGGAGTGCAGGACGGCTCCGGACGAGTCCAGGCCGCGGTCGGAGCCCCGGCGGTGCTGCCGGTGACGATCCTGCTGCGAGCCGACGGCTCGGTGGCCAAAGTGCTGCCTCAGCCCTTCCGCTCCGCCGACGAGGTCGCCGCCGTGGTCGACGAATACCTGGGGGTGGCGGTATGACGCCGTACTGGTTGCGGAAGGTCACGACCCTCGAGCCGAAGGACCCGCACGACGACAATCCGATCATCAACCGGCGCGCGCCCTCCGGGCTCCCGGTCCGGCAAGCGGCGGTCCTGGTGTTGTTCGGTGGTTCGCCGACGCCTGACCCGCTCGCCCGTGGCGGCCTGCCGGCCGACGCGGATGTGCTGCTCACCCAGCGTGCGGCGACCCTGCGCCAGCACAGCGGACAGGTCGCGTTTCCCGGTGGCGCCGCCGATCCCGACGACGAGGGTCCCGAACACACCGCTCTGCGCGAAGCGCAGGAGGAAACGGGCCTGGACCCCGCCGGGGTACGTCCGCTCGCTGTGCTCCCCGAACTGTTCATCCCGCCCTCGGGCTTCGACGTGACACCCGTGATCGCGTACTGGGAGCGTCCGAGCCCCGTCGGTGTGGTCAATCCCGCCGAGGCTTCTCGCGTGGTGCGCGTGTCGCTGCACGACTTGCTCGACCCGCGGAACCGCTTCCAGGTACGGCACGCCCTCGGGTATCGCGGACCGGCCTTCCGGGTCGAAGGGATGCTCGTGTGGGGTTTCACCGCGGGAGTGCTCGCAGGCCTGTTCGCCGTCTCCGGATGGGAAATCGAATGGGATCACCACGACATTCGTGACCTCGATGTCGTACTCGCCGAAATGGAGACCGAGGTGGTCGAACCGTGACCGGATCCGGCTGGCTCGACCTGATCATCGTGCTGATCGTCGTCATCGCGGCATCGTCGGGACTGAGGCAGGGCGCGGTTGCGTCGGCCCTCGCGTTCCTGGGTGTACTGCTCGGTGCGATCGCCGGCATTCTCATCGCGCCGCACGTGCTCGTGCACGTCGAAGAGGGGCGAATGCGGATCCTGGCGGGGATCGCGTTGATCGTGGTGCTCGTCGTGATCGGCGAGGTGGCCGGGATGGTGCTCGGCCGGGCTGCCCGCAGTGGCATCCACAGCCCCGGCGTCCGGGCGGTCGACAGCGTCGTGGGCGCGGGTCTGCAGGCCGTCGCCGTGCTCGTCGCCGCCTGGCTTCTCGCCATTCCGCTGACGGCCACCACTCAGCCCGTGGTGTCCGCAGCGGTGCGGGGTTCTCATGTCCTCGGCACCGTCGACGAATTCGCTCCCGAGTGGATGCGGGCGATACCCAACGAATTCTCGGCTCTGCTCGACACGTCCGGGCTACCCGAGGTGATCGGACCGTTCGGCAGGACCCCGATCGCCGAGGTCGCGATCCCCGACGCTTCGTTGCTCGACAGCCCGGTGGCGGCAGATCTCCATCCGAGCGTGCTCCGCATCAACGGACTCGCGCCGAGTTGCCAGAAGGCACTCGAAGGGTCCGGCTTCGTCGTGGCGCCGGAACGGGTCATGACGAACGCGCACGTCGTGGCGGGCACTGCCGCCGTGACCGTCGACACCGAACAGGGCGCACTCGACGCCTCCGTGGTGCTGTTCGACCCGGCCGTGGACGTCGCGATCCTGTCGGTGCCCGGGCTCACGGCCCCACCGCTGGCATTCGCCCCCGTGCCCGCGGACTCGGGTGAGAACGCGATCGTCCTCGGCTATCCGGGTGGCGGGCCGTATACGGCGAGCGCCGCACGGGTCCGCGAAACGCTGGATCTGCAGGGACCCGACATCTACCGCAGCGGAACGGTCGAACGCGAGGTCTACACCGTGCGCGGTCTGATCCAGCAGGGCAACTCCGGTGGACCACTCGTCGACGCGCAGGGTCTCGTCCTCGGCATGGTGTTCGGGGCGGCCATCGACGACTCCGATACGGGATTCGTGCTCACGGCCGGGGAGATCAGCCGTCAACTCGCACTGGCCGGGTCGGTGTTCGAACCCGTGGAAACCGGCGTCTGCATCGTCTGACGCCGGCGCCCGGCCCGTGCGGTTGTCCGTCGGAGTCAGAGACCCCGCACGAAGCCGAGTAGTTGCGACGTCACGACGTCGGGCTTCTCCTGATGCGCGTAATGACCCGCGCCGTCGACGAACTTCAGGACGCGTCCGGGCGCGTGACGCTTGCACCGGCGCAGCGTCGCGGCCAGTACGTACGGATCGAGCACGCCGTGCAACTGGAGGACGGGCAGCGAGAGGGTGACGTCCATCGCCTTCATGAAACGTCGCCCGTCGGGCCGCCACTGGCTCCGGAACGCCCACCGCTGGTATTCCAGCGTGCAGTGCGCGACCCCCGGGATACGGATTGCCGAGCGGAGACGCTCGACGACGTCGGAGAATTCCGGCGTGGCCTGCCACTCCGGTCCCGAACGGAGGCGCGCGAGCCGTTCGATCTCGCGACTCTCGTCGCGAACCAGCCGACGTTCGGGCCGCCACGGCACCTGATACGACAGGAACGTCGGCAGGAGTGCTTTTCGCTGCGCCTTGTCGCGCAGTGCCCCGTCGCGCAGAGAGATCGGGTGGGGTGAATCGACGACGGCGATGGCACGCACGAGCCGAGGATGCAGAACCGCCGTCGCCCAGCAGACCAGCCCGCCGTCGGCGTGCCCGACGAGGATCGCCTCGCTGTGCCCGAGCGCGCGGACGAGACCCGCGATGTCGTTGGACAGGGTCCAGCCGTCGTATCCGCGCGGGGGCTTGTCCGAATCGCCGTAGCCGCGCAGGTCCACCGACACGGCTCGATAGCCCGACTCGGCGAAGGCGGTGAGCTGGTGACGCCAGGACCACCACAGGTCCGCGAAACCGTGCACGAAGAGTACGAGCGGGGTGTCCGGATCGTGCGGGCCGGTTTCGACCGCGTGGAACCGGATTCCGTTCGCGTGGATGTCACGATGCGTCCACGGCCCGGGATAGCGGGCCGTGGACGGGTCGGGTGGAGCCACCTCTATATCGCTCGGCGCATCAGCGCGCTGCGTGATGACGACCGGCGGGAGCCTGGTCGTCCTGGTGGTTCGGCAGGACCGACTTCGTCTGCTTGAGCGAGTCGATCGTCTTGCTCGGTGCGCGCACCTTGCGCACGCGCATATAACCGATCAACGCGAGGAGCGCGGTCACCACGACCATGATCAGGAAGACGATGAGGAAGGCGAGCCAGCGCGGAACCCAGACGTCGAGGAGTTCGGCGAGGAAGAAGAAAAAGAAGAAGGAGCTGAAGGTGAGGACGGCGAGCGCCAGGACGAAGAAGAGGCTGCCTTGCAGGCCCTTCTTGACCTCACCGGTCACTTCCGCCTTCGCGAGCTGCACTTCGGCGCGGAAGAGTGTCGACACCTGAGTGGCCACGTCACGGACAAGATCACCGACGCTGGCATCCCGCGGCGTCGGAGCGTCCACCTTCGTCAGCGGAATGCCCGAGATACTCGTCGGCACACCGTCCCCGGGACGGTTCCCGTTCGTCACGCTCACTAGTCGACCCCTTTGGTTGGTTCGTTCTGCTTGCGGTGGGCTCGCCCACGCCGTAACAGTAGCGCCGAACCGAGTATCGACGCGATCAACGAGGTAACCAGGACGGCGGCTTTGGCGATCTCGGCGGCGGCGCCACCGTCGACACCCCCGAGCGAAAGTTCCGCGATGAGCAGGCTGACGGTGAACCCGATCGCGCCGAGCACCGCCAGCGCGAACAGATCTCCCCACATCAGACCGGTCGGGCGGGTCGCGATACCCACCCGGATCGCGAGCCAGGCGCTGCTGAAGATTCCCACCGTTTTGCCGATGAGCAGACCGAGGACGATGGCAAGACCGACCGGGTCGGTGAAGACGTTGCCGATCATCTCCGCGCCGAGAGGCACCCCGGAGGCGAAGAGCGCGAAGACGGGCACGCAGAATCCTGCCGACCAGGGTTGGATCCGGTGCTCGAGACGCTCGGAGGGTGCGTAGTCCTCGCCGGGGTCGGTGCGGACGCGTGTGAGCAGACCCAGAACGACTCCGGCGACCGTCGCGTGGATCCCGGCTTGGTGCATGGCGTACCAGGTGAGCAGCGCGAGCGGCACGTACAGCCATGCCGTGGTGATGCGGCGCTGCTGGGCAACCCAGTACGCCGCGGCGAGGACCACGGTCGCGACCAGCCACATCAACGCGAGTCCCGAGGTGAACAGCACCGCGATCAGCGCGATACCGATCAGGTCGTCGACCACCGCGAGACTGAGCAGGAAGACTCGTGCACTGGTCGGTATGCGAGAACCGGTGAGAGCCAGGACGCCCAGTGCGAAGGCGATGTCGGTCGCGACGGGAATCGCCCAGCCGCGATCCATTCCGGGCGTGCCCCAGCCGACGGTCGCGGCAATGACAGCGGGCAGGACGACGCCTCCGCACGCCGCGATCACCGGGAGCAGGGCTTTCTTGCGGTCTGCGAGTTCGCCGACCACGAGTTCGCGTTTGAGTTCGAGTCCGGCGACGAAGAAGAACACCGCCAGAAGCCCGTCCTTGGCCCACGTCCCCAGCGACAGGTGCAGGTGCAGCGACTCCGGACCGATCTGGAAGTCGCGCAGGGCGGTGTAGGAGTCGCCGAGGGGGGAATTGACCCAGATCAGGGCCAGCGCGGCGGCAAGAAGGAGAAGGGATCCGCCCACGGTTTCGGTACGGAGGAAACGGGCGAGCGAGGTGCTCCAGGCGGGGTTGGACAACGGGCGGCTTTCGGTTCGGCGGATTCCGGTAGGGTCGAGCGCTCGCCGACCAGACTTCCCGGCACACCGTCGAAAATTGTAGACCCGCCGGAGCGCCCGCCCCTGAGTGACCGATCGGGCGCGACCGCAAACCCGCGCTGCCCGGAGACGAGTGCGGCCCCTCCCGGGACACGAAGTCCGGAAGGGGCCGCACCCTTTGTGGAGCTACTTGCCCCGGATTGCGTCGAACACCGCGGGATCGACGAGGGTCGAGGTGTCACCGAGTTCGCGGCCTTCGGCCACGTCGCGCAGCAACCGTCGCATGATCTTGCCGGAACGGGTTTTCGGCAGTTCCGGTACGACCGTGATCTGACGCGGCTTCGCGATCGGGGAGATCTCCACCGCCACGTGCTCGCGGAGTTCCTTGATCAGCGCGTCACCGGTGTTCTCCACGTTCTCCCGCAGAATCACGAAGGCGACGATGCCCTGACCGGTGGTCTCGTCGGCCGCGCCCACGACGGCGGCTTCGGCGACGGTCTGGTGGCTCACCAGCGCCGACTCCACCTCGGAGGTCGAGATGCGGTGGCCGGAGACGTTCATGACGTCGTCGACACGGCCGAGCACCCAGAGGTCCCCGTCCTCGTCGTAGCGCGCACCGTCGCCGGCGAAGTACCAACCCTGGTCTTCGTAGCGTGACCAGTACGTTTCGCGGTACCGCTGCGGATCACCCCAGATGCCGCGCAACATGGCCGGCCACGGCTGGTCGAGTACCAGGTAGCCGTTCCCTCCGGGACCGAGCGGACGGGCTTCGTCGTCGACGATCTTCGCGGAGATGCCCGGCAGCGGCGCCATCGCCGAGCCCGGCTTGGTCGCAGTGATCCCGGGCAGCGGGGAAATCATGATCGCGCCCGTCTCGGTCTGCCACCACGTGTCCACGATCGGAGCCTGGCCCGCGCCGATGACGTCGCGATACCAGCGCCACGCCTCGGGGTTGATCGGCTCGCCGACACTGCCGAGCACGCGGATCGACGAGAGGTCGTGCGCGTCGGGGATCGCCCGTCCCCACTTCATGAACGTGCGGATCAGCGTGGGGGCGGTGTAGTAGATGCTCACCCCGTACTTCTCGATGATCTCGAAGTGCCGGTGCTGGGTCGGAGAGTTCGGGGTGCCTTCGTAGACGACCTGTGTCACGCCGTTCGACAGCGGTCCGTACACGATGTAGGTGTGTCCGGTGACCCAGCCGATATCGGCGGTGCACCAGTACACGTCCTCGCCCGCTTTGTGGTCGAACACGTTGTGGTGAGTGTACGACGCCTGCGTGAGGTAGCCACCCGACGTGTGGATGATTCCCTTCGGCTTACCCGTGGTGCCGGAGGTGTAGAGGATGAACAGGGGGTGCTCGGCGTCGAACGGCTGCGCCTCGTGCTCGGGCGATGCCTGCTCGACGGTGTCGTGCCACCACAGGTCCCGGCCCTCGGTCCACTCCACGTCGATGCCGGTGCGCCGCACCACGAGAACGTGCTCGATCGACGCGGCACCTGCGGTCGCCTCGTCGGCCGAGGCCTTGAGCGGCGCCGCGGCGCCGCGGCGCCACTGACCGTCGACGGTGACCAGAAGCTTCGCCTCGGCATCGTCGATACGTGAGCGGAGCGCCGTCGCGGAGAAACCTGCGAACACCACGGAGTGCGTCAGGCCCAGACGAGCGCAGGCGAGCATCGTGACGATCGCTTCGGGAATCATCGGCATGTAGATGGCGACGCGATCGCCGGCAACCAGGCCCAGTTCGGTGAAGGTGTTCGCGGCGCGCGAGACTTCCGCCAGCAGGTCGTTGTACGTCAGTGCTCGCGTGTCGCCGGGTTCACCTTCGAAATGAATGGCGACGCGGTCACCGTTGCCGGCGAGCACGTGCCGGTCCACGCAGTTGTAGGCGACGTTGAGCTGCCCGCCGACGAACCACTTCGCGAACGGCGCGTCCGACCAGTCCAGCACCTCGGTCCACGGGGAGGCCCACTCGAGTCGTTCGGCCTGGGTCGCCCAGAATCCGAGGCGATCGGCGTCGGCAGCAGCCTGCAACTCCGGACCGGCGTTGGCGGTGGCTGTGAACTCGGCACTCGGAGGAAAGGCCTGCTGTTCGTGGTCCGGAGCTGCGCTCGTCATGATGCGGGGCACCTTTCGGGTCGTCTATCGTCGGGCTCTTGAGAGCGTAATCATCTGTGACGCGCATCGCACCGTTGCACCTGCATATGGTCACGCCACAGTCGCCCATCGGTCGGTTTCGAGCGACGGGTGGTCTGAGGCGCGGACGAGTGGTGTGGTGCGGGTGCGTACGCCCGGTCCCACCGGCGGTCGCCGGGAACACCGGCGGTACCGTCGGAGACTGTGACCGACCCGCTTGCACCGCTCCTCGACCTCCCCGGCGTGCGCGACGCCGCCGACCGTGCGCGCGACGCGCTCGCGGAGGTCCATCGCCATCGAACGAACCGGCGGGGCTGGGCGAACACCGCAGCCGAGGCGTCGGTGCGCGCGGCGCGAGCCTCTGCCGCAATCGACGGTGGGTCGATGGAGCTGCCGCAGCCCGGTGAAGCCGGTGACCCGATCCTCGCCGGTGCGCTGCGTGTCGCGCAGACGCTCGACGGTGACGCGCTGGGCAACATGGTGTCGACGTGGCGCCGCGCGCCTCTGCAAGCCCTGGCCCGGTTGCATCTGCTCGCGGCGGCGGACCTCGTCGAGGACGCGGGTCAGCTCGGGCGGCCACGTACCGGGAGCGGGGTCGGAGAACGTCTGGACGCGTTGGCGCAACTCGTGACAGGTGGGTCGGACGCACCCGCGCCGGTGCTCGCGGCGATCGTGCACGGCGAACTGCAGGCATTGAAGCCGTTCGGCGTCGCGGACGGCGTGGTCGCACGGGCGGCGTCGCGGCTGGTGTGTGTGGCGACCGGGCTCGACACCCGGAACCTCGGAGTGCCCGAGGTCCACTGGATGCGCCGGCTCGACGCGTATCGCAGCGGGATCGACGGTTTCGCCGGTGGTACCGCCGAGGGCGTCGGCGGGTGGGTGATCTTCTGCTGCGGGTCGCTCGAGGCGGGAGCGCGCGAAGCCACCTCGATCGCCGAGGCGTTCGCGGGCTGATCGGCCCGGCACTCGGGAGATTCGACGGAGGCCGCCGGGCCGCAGCGACAAGCGCTGGACACAGGAAAAGCGGGTGACGCGTCGATATAGAATCGGCGTACCACCCGCTGACACGGTGAACCGCGTTACCATGCGTGCTGAAATGGGTTGTGTCTCAACGGCCTCGGCGACGGTGCGATTATCTCGGCTCGGCCTCGCAACGGGTGCGGGGTCTTTACCTTCGAAGAGTCACATCTCGCAAGCCCACAACGCTTCTGCCCTTATAGTGGCACCTGCTCCGCGTGGGTACTCGGCTTCCGTGCTGGGAACTCCGGTCGGGAGATCGAATCTTCTCTTCTGATTCGCTCTTGGCCTTCCGTCGTTCCGTAGTTCCTTTCTACCCCCCTTGCGGTGGGGTAGGCAAGCCCCATGCCGGCTTCGCGTCGCATCTGTGCCGTTCGGCGAAATCGTGTTGTGCAGTGCGATATTCGGGTGGCACGGAGGGCCGCGGACGCGGTGTGCGCCATCCGCCGCGGGTCGCCCGGAATCAGTACCGCAGCGAAGCGTGCGACCGGCGCGCGAGACGGCTCGAAACACCGATGATCAGGGCGAGTGCGCCGGCGATCCCACCCGCCATCCAGAGTGCGCGAGGCGACGTCGGAATACGTCTTTTCAACGGCACGGGAAGTGTGAATCGCAGTATCGGCCAATGGTTCTCGGTCGCGACACGTCGCAACGCCCGACCGGGGTTGACGACACGGGGATTGCCGACCGCCAGGAGCATCGGCAGGTCGGTCGCGGAGTCGGAGTAGGCAAAGCTCTGTGCCAGGTCGTACCCGTACCGGTCCGACAGTTCGCGGATCGCGACGGCCTTGGCCTCCCCGAAGCAATAGAACTCGAGTTCACCGGCGTACCGTCCGTCGACGATCCGCATGCGGCTACCGACGCTGTGGGAGGCACCGAGTGCCTGCGCGATCGGCGTGACGACCTCCTCGCCCGAGGCCGACACGATGATCACGTCGTGACCACGCGCCCGGTGATCGGCGATGAGGTCCTTCGCTTCGGCGTAGACGAGGGGAGTGACCACTTCCTGCAGAGTCTCGTCGACGATCGATTTGATCTGCTCGACGTCCCAGCCCTCACACATGTGCGCGATGTGCTCGCGCATCCGCTCGATGCGGTCCTGATCCGCGGCGGACAGCACGTACAGCAACTGGGCGTAACTGCTCTCGAGCACGGCACGGCGGCTGAGCAGTCCTTCGTTGAAGAACGGGCGCGTGAAGGCGAGAACGCTCGACTTCGCGATGACGGTCTTGTCGAGGTCGAAGAAGGCGGCGATGCGGCCACTTCCTGCCGGATGATCCACTGTCGAGATGCCGGTGCTCGTGTTCCCGGACGCGTCAGTCACGAGCACCACAATAGGTGCCCGGAGGCGGACTGTGGGGGTCGCGCGTGGCCCTCGCCACGCCGGTCCGCTCAGTTGCAAACAGCGTGCACGTTCGGTGTACTATCACGATTGCCCGGATCCGTCCGGGTTGTGTTCAGCCCGACCCCCCCGGGGCTGAACACAGACGACCCTCGCCTCCTCCCCCCTGGCGAGGGTCGTCCTCGTTCCGGGGGTTCCCGCCGGCCCTCGAGGCGGCGTTCCCTCCCCGAAAGCCCGCAGGTGACGGGGTTTGTCCACAGGCGTTCCGACGATCCCCAGATTCGGCGTCGCACGCAGTTCGGCGGTCCCGCCGGAGCGTTCACCCCGCACGCTCAGCACATGACCCACGTCCTCGGGCTGACCGACGATCCCGCTCTGATCGCGGCGTTGCGCCGCGTCGCTGCGGCCGCCGATCGCGAACTCCACGAAGCCGTCGCGCCGCCGTCCCGCCGTTCCTGGACCGATGCCGCCGTCGTCGTGGTGGACCACGCGTCGGCGCTGGCGTGTGCCGCCGATCTTCCACGGCGCCCCGGTGTCGTACTCGTGTGTCCGGGAGCCGCCGACCTGCGGGAGTGGCAGGCCGCTGCGGTCGTGGGAGCCGAACACGTCCTCGGGTTGCCCGACAGCGAGGTGGAACTGCTCGCCGTCATCGGTGCGACCGCCGAGCCCGACGCGGCCGGCGGCACGGTGATCGCCGTCGTCGGAGGCTGTGGTGGTGCAGGAGCGTCGACGTTCGCCGCCGCCCTGGCCTGGTCGTCGGCGCGACGAGACGCCGGCCGCGACGTCCTGCTCGTCGACGCCGATCCCTACGGGTGCGGTATCGACGTGCTCACCGGACTCGAGGAACGGCCCGGCGTGCGATGGTCCGGGCTCACCGTCGAGAGCGGACGCATCTCTGCCCGGGCGCTCCGCGACGCCGTCCCCTCGTGGACTCAGGGGCTCGGGGTTCTGTCCACGGATCGGGATTCCGGCGCGCAACTCACCGCCGGCGCGGCGACGGCGGTCGTGGACGCGGTGCACCGGTCCGGGACGACCGTGATCGCCGACATCGGGCGGGCCTTCGGTCCCGTCGCCGACGCACTCCTGTCCCTCGCAGATCTCACGGCGGTCGTCGTGCCGGCCCGCGTCGGTGCAGCGCTGTCGTCGGCCCGGATCGCGGATCGACTCCTCGAACGCGGTGTGCCGGCCGGCCTCGTCGTCCGGGGACCGGCCCCGGGTGGGCTCACACCCGACGACGTCGCGGAGGTCACCGGGCTACCGCTGCTCGCGTCGATGCGCCCCGAACCGGGCCTTGCCGAGACACTCGAACGCGGGGGTATCCGGTTGCGGTCGCGGTCACCGCTCGTCGGTGCGGCGGAAGCCCTGCTCGACGGGCTCGATCCGGCTCGCCCGCGAACGCGGTGGATCGCGTGACCGGGACTGTCGCCGCCGACCTGCTCGACCGGGTTCGCGACCGCCTCGCGGACGAACCCGGGGATCTCACCCCCGCACGGGTAGCTGCGGCGCTACGCGCAGAAGCCGGGGGCGTGCTCGGCGACTCCGACCTTCTCTCCGCCCTCCGGCACCTCCAGACCGAACTCACCGGAGCCGGACCGCTCGAAGTGCTGCTCGGTGATCCCGCGGTCACAGACGTACTCGTCACCGCACCCGATCGGGTGTGGGTCGACCGGGGCTCCGGACTGCACCTGACCGACGTGACCTTCGCCGACGAGACCGCAGTACGCCGCCTCGCGCAGCGTCTGGCGTTGTTCGCCGGACGCAGACTCGACGACGCGCAGATGTGGGTGGACGGCAGGCTGCCCGGCCACGGTGAGTTCGGAGTCCGGCTGCACGCGGTGCTCTCGCCGGTTGCGCAGGGCGGAACGTGCCTGTCGTTGCGGGTGCTGCGACCCGCCACCCAAGGACTCGATGCCCTGCGGGAACGCGGTGCGGTGCACGACGACGCCTACCGTCTGCTGCACCGCATCATCCGTGCGCGACTCGCCTTCCTGGTGGTCGGGGGCACCGGTGCGGGAAAGACCACACTGCTCGCGGCGCTGCTGGGAGCGGTGGACCACCGGGAGCGGATCGTCTGCGTCGAAGACGCTGCCGAACTGGTTCCCGCACATCCCCACGTCGTTCGGCTGGTCGCGCGTGCGCCCAACGTCGAGGGGGTCGGGGAGGTCACCGTGCGGGACCTCGTCCGCCAGGCGTTGCGCATGAGACCCGACCGGATCGTCGTCGGGGAGGTTCGCGGGGCGGAGGTGGTCGATCTCCTGACGGCGCTGAACACCGGCCACGACGGGGGTGCAGGCACCGTGCACGCCAATTCACCGGACGAAGTACCGGCACGGCTCGAGGCACTCGCGGCGCTCGGCGGCCTCGACCGAGCGGCCCTCCACAGTCAGCTCGTTGCCGCGGTCCAGGTGGTCCTTCATGTTCACCGCAGCCCCGGTGGTGCCCGCCGCCTCGTCGAGATCGGCGTCGTCGAACGCGATCCCGTCTCCGGAGTCGTCGTGTCGCCGGCCTGGACGTACGACCACGGCGCGGTCGCCGGTATGGCGTCGCTCGAACGTGCTCTTCGCCGACGGGATGTCCCGTGATCGGGGCGGCACTGTGTCTTGCCGCCGCGTTGCTCGTCGCCCCGGGTTCGTCGGGAGCACACCGAGTCCGTCCCCACGTTCCCTTTCGTTTTCCCGTTGTCGGTCACCCGGGAGTGCTCGCCGCCGCCGCAGGTGTCGCACTCGCCATGCTGGTCGGCGTCGCACCTGCGGTGGCCGCAGCCACGGTGGCGGCGACGACGCTGTGGCGGATACGCAGGAAACGCCGCGCGGGGCAGATCGAAGCACATCGGCGAATGTTGCTCTCCGGCTTGGAGGCAGTCATCGCGGATCTGCGAGTGGGTGCGCATCCTGCCGACGCCTGCGATACCGCAGCGCGCGACACCACCGGACCTGCCGCAGATGCGTTCCGGGTCGCGTCTGCCCGCTCCCGCCTCGGAGGTTCCGCGTCGGACGGATTGCGGTCCTCGGTTCCGTCCGGCGACCGCGACGGACTGGCGGGAAGTCTGGCACGGGTAGCCGACGCATGGGCCGTGTCGGATCGGCACGGTCTGGCGCTCACCGAACTTCTGGCTGCGGCCCGGACGGACCTCTCCGCCAGGATGCGGATTCGCTCTCGCACGGACGCGGGCCTGGCAGGGGCGCGTGCAACCGCATCCGTCCTCGCGGCCCTCCCGTTGCTCGGAGTCGGGCTCGGGCAACTCATGGGTGCGGCGCCGGTGGGGATTCTGCTTTCCGACGGACTCGGCGGCATGCTTCTCGTCGCGGGCACGGTGCTGGCGTGCGCCGGGTTGTTGTGGACCGACCGGATCGCCGACAGGGTGAGCGCATGACGGCGGCCGTCGCTGCCGCGCTCGCCGCCGCGGCCCTGCTGATCCTTCCGATCGCCGGCGGCAACGCTCGACTCAGAGATGCGAAAGTTGTTCCCGGCCTGCCGGTCTCGGCCGGACGCCCCGACCCGAATGCTGTGCCGGCTGCGTTCGACCTGTTCGCCGCGTGCCTGCGCGCCGGAATGCCGGCGCCGTCGGCGGCCCGTGTTGTCGCGGAGTCGGCTCCACCTGATTTCGCCGCGGCGCTGCGCAGGGGCGCCGACAGGCTCGCGCTCGGTGCCGATCCGGCCGAGGCATGGGACGGCCCGGGTGACGACCTGCTCGAGGACTTCGCGAGGGCTGCGCGACGTTCGGCGAAATCCGGTTCGCCCCTGTCGGAGACCGTGGCCGAACTGGCCGTCCGGTACCGGACGGAGGCGGAGGACCGGGTGGCCGCCGATATCGAGCGCGCGGGTGTGCTCGTCAGCGGCCCGCTCGGGTTGTGTTTTCTGCCTGCGTTCGTGTGTCTCGGCATCGTGCCGGTAGTGATCGGCCTGGCCAGGGACGTGCTCGTGGGAGGGCTGTTGTGAAACGTCGGTGCGGACCGTCCGCGCCGCAAGGAGGGAAAATTATGCGCACCATCGGTATTCGGGGTTTCCGGAGTCGCGTGTCGGATCTCGTTGTGGACGACGACGGAATGAGTACGGCGGAGTACGCGATCGGAACCATCGCGGCAGCGGCGTTCGGTGCGGTCCTGTACGCGGTGGTGACCGGCGACTCGATCGTGTCGGCGTTGACCGGCATCGTCGAGCGCGCGCTCAACACAGCGGTGTGAGACGCCGGGGGCCGAGCGTCGGCCGGTGCGAGGCGATCCGGGGATTCCGGGCCGGGGATGCCGGCGGCGTCACCGTCGAAGCGGCGCTTGCGATCGCAAGTCTGGTGACAGTGCTGGTCCTGTGCCTCGGTGCGGTGCTGAGCATCGCGTATCAGGTGCGGTGTCACGATGCGGCGCGAGAGGCCGCGCGACTCGCCGCACGAGGTGATCGCACACGGGCGGTCGAGGTGGCCGCCCGTGTCGCGCCCCCCGACGCCGGAATCACGCTGCGGGAGGAGGGAGATCTGATCGTGGCTGTCGTGACGGCCGAGAGTCCTCTGTTTCCTCTGGTGACCTTGACGGCCGAAGCCGTCTCGGTGCGGGAACCGGAGGGGTTGCGGTGATGTCGGACCGGCTTCCGGCGGGTGACCGCGGGAGCGCGAGCGTGATCGGCTGCGCCGTGATGGCGGCCCTGATCGCCGTCACCGCGACGCTGCTTCATGTCGGATCGGTCGTCGTCGCACGGCACCGTGCGCAGGGCGCGGCCGACCTCGCCGCGGTGGCCGTCGCGTCGGCGCTCGATCGCGGTGTCGTGGCGGCGTGCGAGGCGGCCGAGCCCATCGCGCTTCGCATGCACGTGCGGGTGCGACGATGCGACATCGAGAACTGGTACGCGCTCCTCGAGGTGACCGCTCCGGTGTCGTCGCTCTTCGGCGGGGACGAAGCGAGGGCGGTCGCGCGAGCGGGTCCGGCCGCGGTGACAGGCACCGAATGAGGAGCGGACCGTCCGATCGAGACCGATGTGACACCCATCACATGTGACGGGTGTCACGCATGACTGAGGGCTCCGGCGCCGTCGGCCACTTGCCGGATTTACGAGGCCTCGGGACGCGGTGTAGTGCTGCGATAACGCTTCCGGTGGATGGAAGCGCGGATTCGCTCGGCTCGCCCGGCCCGTGCGACCCCCGCTCGTCGCGTTAAGGACGCATTTCGTCGGGTTCGTCGGGCTTTCTTTCCGGCGGGGCGTGCACGTCCGTCGCTAGGCGTGTGTCTAGAGTCAACCGACGTTCCGGGCCGCACGGTCTTGTTCTTGTGGCTCACACCGACACCGTGGATCATCGCGGACTTCGTGGACAGCGGTGCTGTCCCGTTGGGGCTGAGGAAGGATTGATTTTGAGGATCAAGCGCACGATCGCGGTCGTGTCGGTGGGCTTCGTAGCCGTCGGCATGCTTGCGGCATGTGGCGGCAGTAGTGCTGCCGGCGGTAGTGAGGGCACGTACAGCCTGTACATCAATCAACCCGAGAACCCCCTGGTTCCCGGCAACACCACCGAGAGTGAGGGCAACCAGGTCCTCAAGGCGCTGTTCACGCCCTTGGTGAACTACAACGACCAGACCAGCGAGGTCGAGTACACCGGCGTCGCCGAATCGGTCGAGTCCGAGGACCAGGTCAACTGGACCATCAAGCTGAAGCCGGACTGGACGTTCCACGACGGGACTCCCGTCAATGCCAAGTCCTACGTCGACGCCTGGAACTACACCGCGCTGAGCACCAACGCATACGGCGCGTCGTACTTCTTCGAGAACGTGAAGGGCTACGACGATCTGCAGGCCGCAGAGGGCGGCGAGCCCGCCGCGACCGCCATGTCCGGCCTGAAGGCAGTGGACGACTCGACCATCTCGGTCGAGCTGAAGGAGCCCTTCGCGATCTACCCGATCACGCTCGGTTACTCGGCGTTCATGCCGCTGCCCGAAGCCTTCTTCTCCGATCCCGAGGGCTTCGGCCGGCGTCCGATCGGCAACGGGCCGTTCAAGGCCGACGAGGACTTCATCGACGGCCAGGGCTTCACCGTGACCAAGTACGAGGACTACGCCGGTGAGAATGCCGCGCAGTCGAACGGCGTGCAGTTCAAGGTCTACACCGAACTGGCCACCGGTTACACGGACGTCCAGGCCGGCGGCCTCGACGTGATGCTGGACCTGCCGCCGGACGCGTGGGCCACCGCTCGCGATCAGTTCGGTGATCGTTACGTCGAGCGCCCGCGCCCCGACATCACCTCGCTCAGCTTCCCCACCTATGACCCGCGTTTCTCGGATCCCCGTGTCCGTGAAGCCTTCTCCATGGCGATCGATCGTGGAGCCATCACCGAGGCCATCTTCACCAACACTCGTACCCCGGCCGGGTCGTTCGCATCTCCCGTTGTCGATGGGTACCGCGAGGACGCCTGCGGCGCCAAGTGCGAGGTGAACGTCGAGCAGGCCAACAAGCTTCTCGACGAGGCCGGTTTCGATCGCAGCCAGCCGGTTGACCTGTGGTTCAACGCCGGTGGCGGGCACGACACCTGGATGACCGCGATCGGCAACCAGATCCGTACCAACCTCGGTATCGAGTACGTGCTGCGCGGAGATCTGCAGTTCGCTCAGTACCTGCCGCTGCAGGACGAGAAGGGCATGACCGGTCCGTTCCGCATGGGCTGGATCATGGACTACCCGTCGCTGTACAACTTCCTCGCGCCGGTTTACAGCACGGCGGCACTGCCGCCCGGTGGTTCGAATATGAGCTTCTACAGCAACCCGGAGTTCGACGCGGCCCTGTCGGCCGGTAACAACGCCGACTCGCTCGAGGCTGCCACGACGGAGTACCAGAAGGCCGAGGACATCCTGTTCCGCGACCTGCCTGCCACGCCGCTCTTCTACGGTCTCAACCAGGCCGTTTCGAGCGACCGCGTGAGCAACGTGAAGATCGATGCATTCGGTGACATCGTGGTCGAAGACGTCACGGTCAACTGAGTGACAAGTGGTGGGGTGTTTCGCACAAGCGAGGCACCCCACCACTGTGTAGGACGTTCTGTTCCGTATAGGAGAACCCAGTGGGTCGCTTCATCACGCGCCGATTGCTGCTGACCATTCCGGTCCTGATCGGCGCCTCTTTTCTGATCTTTGCGATGGTGTACGCCCTTCCGGGCGACCCGATTCGCGCGCTCGCGGGTGATCGCCCGCTCGCGCCCGCGGTCATGGCGCAGCTTCGCGCCCAGTACAACCTCGACGATCCGTTCTTCGTCCAGTACATCAAGTACGTCGGCGGACTTCTGCAGGGCGACTTCGGTTCCGACTTCTCCGGAAGGCCGGTGCTGGACACCATCGCGCAGCGACTGCCGGTCACCATGCAGCTGACGGCGGTGGCCGTCGCCTTCGAGGTCGTCATCGGCATCACGGCCGGTGTGCTCGCCGCTCTGCGCCGCAATTCCTTCTTCGACAACCTGGTGCTCGTCTCGTCGACACTGCTGGTGTCGGTGCCGGTGTTCGTCCTCGGCTTCGTCTCCCAGTACGTTCTCGGATACAAGCTGGGTCTGTTCCCGATCGCCGGTATCAACAACGGCTGGTACAGCTTCCTGCTCCCGGGCCTGGTGCTCGCGTCGCTGTCGATGGCATACGTTGCCCGGCTGACTCGCACCGCGGTGTCGGAGTCGATGGCCGCCGATTACATTCGCACCGCGCGGGCCAAGGGCGTCGGGTATCGCCGCATCGTGGTCCGGCATGCGCTGCGTAACAGCTTGATACCCGTGGTGACCTTCATCGGCGCCGATATCGGCGCGCTGCTGGGCGGCGCGATCATCACCGAATCGGTGTTCAACATTCCCGGACTGGGCCGCGCAATCTTCGACGCTGTACAGAACCAGGAAGGTGCGGTCGTCGTCGGCATCGTCACGCTGATGGTCTTCTTCTACATCTTCTTCAACCTCGTCGTGGACGTGCTGTACGCATTCCTCGACCCCCGGATCAGATACGAGTAGTGGTATGGATTCCAAAAATGCCGAGGCCGCCCGTACGCATGCCGTGGAGGAGGGCGAGCCGGGCAATGTCATGACGGGCGAAGCCGTCCAACTGGTCGGCCAGGCGAGCTTGTGGGGCAACGCGTGGAAGAAGTTGCGCCGCAGTGTGTTCTTCTGGTTCGGCGCCATCATCACCGCCGTCCTGGTGATGATGGCGTTGGTGCCGCAGTTGTTCGCCCGCGGCATCGACCCTCGGGCGTGCAACCTGTCCGACAGCCGCCGGCCACCGAGTGCACAGCACTGGTTCGGAACGGATCTTCAGGGCTGCGACTACTACGCCAACGTGATCTACGGTGCCCGCGTCTCCCTGAGCATCGGCCTCCTCGCAGTCATCGGTGTCCTGATCGTCGGTGTGCTGATCGGTGCGCTCGCCGGCTATTTCGGTGGCACCCTCGACAGCGTGCTCGCCCGTTTCACCGACATCTTCTTCGGCATCCCGCTCTTGCTCGGCGCGCTGGTGCTGCTGACGGTGACGTCCGAGCGAACCATCTGGACCGTGGCGCTGGCACTGATCACCTTCGGCTGGATGACCGCGATGCGCCTGGTGCGCTCGTCGGTTATCGCCATCAAGGAGAGCGAGTACGTTCAGGCCGCCCAGGTGCTGGGAGCCTCGACCTTCCGCATCCTGGTCCGGCACATTCTGCCGAACGCGCTGACCCCTGTTCTGGTCTACGCCACCATCGCCGTCGGTACGTTCATTGCCGCGGAATCGGCACTGTCGTACCTCGGTATCGGCCTGCAAATGCCCGCCATGTCGTGGGGCCTGCAGATCAACCTGGGCCAGAACTACATCTCGACGTCGCCGCACCTGGTGCTGTTCCCGGCCGCGTTCCTGTCGGTGACCGTGCTGGCCTTCATTCTCATGGGTGATGCGCTGCGAGATGCGCTCGACCCGAAACGGAGCTGACGCAATGAGTGTCGACACGATCGACGAGACCACGACCGACCGCGCAATCCTCGGAGTCTCCGGTCTGACCATCGACTTCGAGGTGGACAAGACCTGGAGAACAGCCGTACGCGACGTCTCGTTCGAGGTGGCGCGGGGCGAGATCCTGGCGATCGTCGGCGAATCCGGATCGGGTAAATCGACGACGGCCATGGCCGTACCGGGTCTGCTCGCCGACAACAGCCGAGTCCGCGGCAGCATCACTCTCGACGGTCGTGAACTCGTCGGTCTGTCGGAACGTGAACTGAACTCGGTGCGCGGCAAGGATATTGCCGTGATCTTCCAGGAGCCCATGACGGCTCTGAACCCCGTCTACACGATCGGGTGGCAGATCACCGAGGCCATTCGCTCGCACTCGGACATGACCAAGGCGCAGGCCAAGGAGCGTGTGATCGAGCTGCTCCGTCTCGTGGATATGCCCGAACCGGAGAAGCGGGTCAAGTACTACCCGCATCAGCTTTCCGGCGGTCAGCGCCAACGGGCGATGATCGCGCAGGCCCTGGCCTCCGAACCGGCGGTGCTCATCGCCGACGAGCCCACCACCGCGCTCGACGTCACAGTGCAGGCCGAGATCCTGCAGCTGATGCGGGATCTGCGCGAACGCGTGGACGCCGCGATCGTGCTCATCACGCACGACATGGGTGTTGTCGCCGACATGGCCGACCGCATCCTCGTCATGCGCAACGGTGCCATCGTCGAGCAGGGGACGTCGGACAAGGTCTTCAACAAGCCGGAGCACGCCTACACCCGTGAACTGCTGGCGTCGGTGCCCCACCTCGGCTCGCGAGTCGGCGAAGCCGGAACCGACGACACCCCGGACGTGCGGTACGCACTCGAAATCGTCGACGGCGTGATCGAGTACCCCGGGGCGCGTCGCAACAGCGGCTTCCGCGCGGTCGACGGCGTCAGCCTCAACATCGAGCCCGGTGAGGTCGTGGGACTCGTCGGAGAGTCGGGTTCGGGCAAGTCGACGATCGGCAAGGCCGTAGTGGGATTGCTCAAGCTGCACTCCGGCTCGCTGTCCGTGGCAGGCACCGACATCACGAAGATGTCGACACGCGATCTGCGCCCGGTGCGTCGCAAGGTCGGCATCGTGTTCCAGGATCCGGGTTCGTCGCTGAACCCGCGCTGGCCCATCGGACAGTCCATCGGCGAGCCGATGCTGCTGCACACCGAAATGGACCGCACCCAGCGCGACAAGAAGGTCGAGGAACTGCTCGATCACGTTCAGCTGCCGCGGGACATGCGCAACCGTTACCCGCATCAGCTCTCCGGCGGGCAGCGTCAGCGCGTGGGAATCGCCCGGGCGCTGGCTCTCGAACCGACGTTGCTCGTGGCGGACGAACCGACGTCGGCGCTCGACGTCTCGGTGCAGGCCAAGGTGCTCGAGTTGTTCCAGGAGTTGCAGCGCGAATACGGTTTCGCGTGCTTGTTCATCAGCCACGACCTCGCCGTCGTGGAGGTGCTTGCACGTCGTATCGCGGTGATGCGGGCCGGCAAGCTCGTGGAGTTCGACCGGACCGATCGTATTCTGCGGTCGCCGTCCGATCCGTACACCAAGCGGTTGCTGGCGGCTGTCCCGGTTCCGGACCCGGCCCAGCAGGCGCTCCGGCGGAAAGAGCGTGCGGCACTGCTGGCCGCCGAACGTGCCGAGGACGAGCACAGGCCGGCGGTCTGACGGTTGTAATGCGGTGTCAGTCCTGGCTGCCGATCGCGTCGAGCACGGCGGTCAGGACGAGCACGGCGCCCGACTTGTCGAGCGGATCGTTGCCGTTGCCGCACTTGGGTGAATACACGCACGACGGGCAACCCGAGACGCACTCGCACGCTGCGACGGCGTCTCGGGTTGCCTCGAGCCATTGCGAGATCCGGCGGTAGCCGCGCTCGGCGAATCCGGCTCCGCCGGGCTGCCCGTCGTAGACGAAGACCGTGGGAAGACCGGTGTCCGGGTGCAGGTCGGTGGAGACGCCGCCGATATCCCCTCGATCGCACGTGGCGACGAGGGGGAGCAAACCGATCGCCGCGTGTTCGGCGGCGTGGAGCGAACCCGGGATCCGCTCGGCCGTGAGGCCGATCTGCGAGAGCAGTCCGGGATCGACGGTGTACATCACCGCGCGGGTCGCAAGGGTCTGCTCGGGCATCTCCAGCGGGATCTGATCGAGGATCTCGCCGGAGGGCAGACGTCGGAGGTATCCGACCACCTGATGCGTCACCTCGACACGCACCGCCGCGACGGTGACGGGGCCGTGGTCCCGATGCTCGTCGATCGACGTGCAGCAGATCTCCGTGACTTCGCGTGCGGTGGTGGACCATTCGGGGTCCTCGGCGTGGACGAGTGCGATTCCGTCGTCGAGGTGCAGTTCGTCGACGACGAAGGATTCCCCGCGATGCAGGTGCACGGCACCCGGATGCATCGTCGCGGGCGCGCGACTGCCTTCGACGGTGCCGAGCATCCGCCCGGTCTCCGCTTCCACGATCGCGACCTGCCCGCCGATGCCGCCGCGGATGTCGATCTCCGCGTGCGGATGCGTACCGGGAGTGACGAACCAGCCGTGCGGGCGTCTGCGGACGAGGCCGTCCTCCGCGAGGCGAGCGAGGACTTCCCACGCGTCGTATTCCTCGACTTCGTCGTCGCTCAGCGGCTTTTCCGACGCCGCGCAGAGCAACTGCGGCCCCAGGACGTACGGGTTCGCCGGGTCGGTCACGGTCGACTCGACCGGCCTGCCCAGCAACGCCTGAGGATGGTGCACCAGATACGTGTCGAGGGGGTCGTCGCGGGCGACCAGCACCACCAGCGATCCCTGCCCGCGCCGCCCGGCGCGGCCGCCCTGCTGCCAGAACGAGGCCACGGTGCCGGGAAAACCCGCGACGACCACCGCGTCGAGACCGGCGATGTCGACTCCGAGTTCGAGTGCGTTCGTACTCGCCACCCCGAGCAGACGTCCGTCCGAGATCGCCGCCTCGAGGTCGCGGCGATCTTCCGCGAGGTAACCGGCGCGGTAGGCGGCAACGCGATCGACGAGGTCGGGCGCTGCCGCGGCGAGCAACCGTCGCGCGCCCATGGCCGTGAGTTCCGCACCGTGCCGGGATCGCACGAACGTCAGCGTTCGTGCACCTTCGACGACGAGGTCGGCGAGCAGCCGGGCCGCTTCGGTTCCGGCCGCGCGTCGCACGGGAGCCCCGTGTTCTCCGGTGACCTCCCGCAGCAACGGAGGTTCCCACATCGCGACGGTCCTGGGTCCGTGTGGCGACCCGTCCTCGGTCACCGCACGGCACGGTGCACCGATGAGCCTGGACGCCGCGTCGGCCGGTTCGCCGGTGGTCGCGGAGGCCAGGATGAACACGGGATCGGCGCCGTAGTGTCGGGCCAGCCGCCGGAGCCGGCGCAGGATCAGTGCGACGTGCGACCCGAAAACTCCTCGGTACGAGTGGCATTCGTCGATCACCACGTATTTCAGCCGACGCAGCATCCGCGCCCACCGTGCGTGCCCGGGCAGTAGCGACACGTGCAACATGTCGGGATTGGTGAAAATCCACCGTGAGTGCCGGCGCGCCCACTGCCGCATCTCCGTGCTGGTGTCGCCGTCGTACGCGCACGCCGCCACCGTCGACAGTTCGGGCTCCATCATGGTCAGTTCGGTGACGGCGCGAAGCTGATCGGCCCCCAGTGCCTTGGTGGGGGAGAGATACAGCGCGGTGGCCTGCGGGTCGGCTGCCAGGGCAGTGAGCACGGGAAGTTGATACGCCACCGACTTGCCGGACGCGGTTCCGGTGGCGACGACCACGTTCTCCCCGGCGGCGGCGAGATCGGCGGCGGCGGCCTGATGGCTCCACAGCTGCGGTACCCCGTGCTCGCGCAGCGCCCGGACCACCGGCTCGGCTGCCCAGCGAGGCCAATCGGTGTGCTGCGCCGGCCGGGTGGGCAGCGCGGCGACGTGGGTGAGCGGGGACTCGCCGGCGGGTGTTCCGGCCAGGAGGCGGTCGAGGAGTTCACGTCCGTAGGTCGCAGCCGTGCCGTTACCCGGATCGAACGGGGGTGAGCTGGGCACGGAGCGCTCCGGGGGTTGCGGGGTCGAACGGGGGCGGCGGTTCTGCCGTCTGCGGCGGGCGGAAACCACTACCGATCGGTAATCGTACCGACGGTCGGGGACCTTCGATTTTTCTGGGACGTTTGTGCCCATTACTACTGTCGCGACCGCTCCGGGCATGGTTGACTGGCACGCGGTCGCAGCTTCTGTGTTCGTGGACTTGAGAGAGTGAACGCTCGCAGGATCGATGGTTGCGGGCGCGGTGCTTTGCTCTTCCCACGGGGGTTCGGAAGTACAGCGGTCGGAACCGGGGCCGGGCGGGCCGCGTTTCCGGTGGTCTGTCGAATCCGGTGGTAAGAAAGAGAAGGAAAAGCATGGCACAGGGCACTGTGAAGTGGTTCAACGCGGAGAAGGGCTTCGGCTTCATCGCTCCCGAGGACGGTTCTGCAGACGTGTTCGTTCACTACTCCGAGATCCAGGGCGCCGGTTTCCGGACCCTCGAGGAGAACCAGCGCGTGGAGTTCGAGGTCGGTCAGGGCACCAAGGGCCCGCAGGCCACCGGCGTGCGCGCTGTCTGAGAGATTGCTCCCATGAGCGCAAGGTGAGGCTCGACTCCTCATCTGAATCGTCCCCCGTCACCTCCGGTGATGGGGGACGATGCATTTTCGGGTATCGATCGACCGGAAGGAGGATCGTGAGCCAGCTGTCGTTCTTCGGCGCCGAGCTCGGGCCACCTTCGGTCGCAGACCTGAGCGGGGTGCTGGCAGCCCAGGGCCGGGTCGCGATTCGCGGAGACCGGGCCCGGATCTCCGCCGTTGTCGATGCCCCCTGGCGCGCTACCGGGATCGCACACCTGATGTCCGAGGCGGGGCTGGAACCGGAGATCGGCACCACCGACGACGGCCGCACGACAGTGTGCACGGCGTTCGCCGCAGAGACGGTGCCATTGGCTTTGCTGTGGATGCGCGGCACGGTGAAGACGGTGCCGTTCGAGTGGGTGCCGAGTTCGCGTGCTCAGCGCGCATGGTTTCTTGCCGCGGGTACGAAAGAAGTGGACGGAGAGCGATACGTCCTCGGCCTCGATCCACAGACACCCGACACCCATGCGCCCCTCGCCGAGGCGTTCCTGCGGGCCGGTATCGCACCCACTCTCATCGGCACACGCGGGTCGTCGCCGGGCCTGCGAGTGTCCGGCCGCAAGCGCCTGACCAGGCTCGTCGAGAACATCGGGGCACCGCCCGACGACCCCGGGGCGTGGGAGGTCTGGCCTCGTGCCGCGCCGTGGGACCACCACACGTGATGAGGCGTCCGCCCAGGATGTGCGACCCTGTGTGTGGCTACGTCGGGGGGACGTGGTCGGTATACATGTCTTCGAGAAGCGCGACATGTCGGTAGAGGGAAGGCACAGGCGGCACGGTGGCAGCAGACAAGAGCACTTCGGACGGGTCCTCGGGTACACGTCGGCTGGTCATCGTCGAATCCCCGACCAAGGCGAAAAAAATCGCCCCCTACCTGGGGCGCGATTACGTCGTCGAGGCGTCGGTCGGTCATATCAGGGATCTGCCGCGCGGCGCCGCGGATGTCCCTGCCAAATTCAAGGGTGAGTCGTGGGCCCGCCTCGGTGTCGACGTCGATCACGATTTCGAACCGCTCTACGTCGTCAGCCCGGAGAAGAAGTCCAAGGTCTCCGAACTGAAGAGTCTCCTCAAGGACGCCGACGAGCTCTATCTCGCCACCGACCCCGACCGTGAGGGCGAGGCGATCGCCTGGCATCTGCTCGAGACCCTCAAGCCCAAGGTTCCGGTCCGGCGCATGGTGTTCCACGAGATCACCGAATCCGCCATTCGGGCGGCCGCGGAGAACACCCGCGAACTCGACACCGACCTTGTCGACGCGCAGGAAACCCGGCGCATCCTCGACCGGCTGTACGGCTACGAAGTCAGCCCGGTGTTGTGGAAGAAAGTCATGCCGCGCTTGTCGGCCGGGCGCGTGCAGTCCGTCGCGACCCGCATCATCGTGCAGCGCGAACGCGAGCGGATGGCATTCAGGTCTGCCGAGTACTGGGACATCGCGGCGACCATGGACGCGGGCGAAACCGCGAGCCCCCGCTCGTTCGGTGCGCGTCTGGTCGGAGTGGACGGCTCCCGCGTCGCTTCCGGCCGTGACTTCGGTGCCGACGGCAAGCTGAAGTCCACCGGCGTCGTGGTTCTCGACGAGACCTACGCGCGTCGTCTGGCCGAGGCGCTCGCCGGAACCGCGCTGACGGTGTCGTCGGCCGAGAGCAAGCCGTACACCCGTAAGCCGTATGCGCCGTTCATGACCTCGACGTTGCAGCAGGAAGCCGGGCGCAAGCTCAGGTTCTCGTCGGAACGCACCATGCGCATCGCGCAGCGGCTGTACGAGAACGGCTACATCACGTACATGCGTACGGACTCCACGACGCTGTCCGAGTCGGCGATCAGCGCAGCGCGCGCCCAGGCCACCCAGCTGTACGGCGCCGAATTCGTGCACCCGACGCCGCGCCAGTACACCCGTAAGGTCAAGAACGCGCAGGAAGCGCACGAGGCGATCCGCCCCGCCGGCGACGTGTTCGCCACCCCGGGTGAGTTGCATGCGCGTCTCGACGGCGACGAGTTCCGCCTCTACGAGCTGATCTGGCAGCGCACCGTCGCGTCGCAGATGGCTGATGTCCGCGGCACCACCCTCACCCTCCGGATCACCGGCACCGCCGGCACGGGGGAGGAGTGCACGTTCTCGTCGTCGGGCCGCACCATCACGTTCGCAGGCTTCCTCAAGGCCTACGTCGAGAGCGTCGACGAAGAGGCAGGCGGCCAGTCCGACGACGCCGAGTCGCGCCTGCCCAACCTCAGCGAAGGCTCCGCGGTCACCGCGACGAAGCTCGATCCCGACGGCCACTCCACGAACCCGCCGGCGCGGTACACCGAGGCGAGCCTCATCAAGACGCTCGAAGAACTCGGCATCGGCCGGCCCTCGACGTACGCCTCGATCATCAAGACGATCCTCGATCGCGGATACGTCTACAAGCGAGGCAGTGCGCTCGTCCCGTCCTGGGTGGCGTTCGCCGTGATCGGCCTGCTCGAATCCCACTTCTCGCAGCTCGTGAACTACGACTTCACCGCGGGTATGGAAGACGACCTCGACGAGATCGCCTCCGGTCACGAACACCGGACCGACTGGCTGACGAGGTTCTACTTCGGCGGCGAGCACGGCGGCGAGCAGTCGGTCGCACGACAGGGCGGCCTGAAGAAGCTCGTCAGCGAGAACCTCGAGGACATCGACGCCCGCGAGATCAACTCGATCCGCCTGTTCGACGACGCGGAGGGCCGCGAGGTCCATGTTCGGGTCGGGCGGTTCGGCCCGTATCTCGAGCGGATGGTGGTCAACCCGGACGACCCGGACGGCGACCCGATCTCCCAGCGCGCGAATCTCCCCGACGACCTGCCGCCGGACGAGCTGACGCTCGAGTACGCGGAGAAGTTGTTCTCCACGCCCCAGGAGGGGCGCGTGCTCGGTGTCGATCCCGCAACCGGTCACGAGGTCGTCGCGCGGGAGGGCCGCTTCGGTCCGTACGTCACCGAGTTGCTGCCCGAGCCCACCCCGGAGCCGGAACCCGAACCGGACGTGACACCGATCCCCGTCGAGGAGGTCGAGGCCGCCGGCGGTGGCACGAAGACCGCGACGAAGAAGGCTGTCGCCAAGAAGGCGGCGAAGAAGGCACCCGCGAAGAAGGCGGCCAAGAAGGCCACCGGTCCGAAGCCGCGCACCGCGTCGCTGCTCAAGACGATGGATCTCTCGACGGTCACGTTGGAGGACGCGCTCCGGCTGCTGTCTCTCCCGCGCGTCGTGGGTGTCGATCCCGAGTCGGGTGAAGAGATCACGGCGCAGAACGGCCGTTACGGTCCGTACCTGAAGAAGGGCACCGACTCGCGGTCCCTGGCGGACGAAGAGCAGATGTTCACCGTCACGCTCGACGAGGCGCTGAAGATCTACGCCGAGCCGAAGCGCCGTGGCCGGCAGGCTGCGGCCACGCCGCCTCTCCGTGAACTGGGCGTGGACCCGGTGAGCGAAAAGCCGATGGTGATCAAGGACGGGCGGTTCGGTCCGTACGTCACCGACGGCGAGACCAACGCGAGCCTGCGCAAGGGTGACGAGGTCCCGACGATCACCGACGAGCGGGCTTCGGAGTTGCTCGCCGACCGGCGTGCGCGCGGTCCGGTGAAGAAGGCCACCAAGAAGGCCGCGGCGAAGAAGTCGCCCGCCAAGAAGACCGCAGCGAAGAAGACCGCAGCGAAGAAGACCGCGGCGAAGAAGGCCCCGGCCAAGAAAGCCGCGGCGAAGAAGGCAGCAGACTGATCCCGGCCCGGACGCCTACCCTTGCGGTGTGTACCGCGAATGGGCGTCCGGGATACCCGGGGTCATCGCCTGGGTGTCGACGCCCGATCCCGCCGGACCGGCCGGAAACACCGTTCTGCCCGACGGATGCATGGATCTGATCTGGCACGAAGACGGCCTTCTCGTTGCGGGTCCCGACACGCGCGCACAGTTCTCGGACCTCGCGGCGCGGCGAAAACTGGCGGCAGTGCGGTTCGCACCCGGCCTCGGGCCCGTGTTCCTGGGTGTCGACGCCTCCGAATTGCGCGACCGGCGCGTCTCCCTCGACCAGATCTGGTCCCCGCGCCGGGTCCGCGACATCGTGGCGGCCGTCGAAGACGACCCGGTGTCCGGCCTCGTCCATGCCGCTCGCCGCGATCTGGACGAAGCACCTCGAAGTCCTCTGTCGGGGCTCGCGCATGCATTCGCATCCGGTATGACGGTCGCCGATGCCGCGACCGCTGCCGGCTGGAGTGAACGAACCCTCCGCCGGCGCGCACACCAGGCGTTCGGCTACGGGCCGAAGACGCTGTCCCGCGTCCTGCGCTTCCGGCGGGCGGTGGAACGCGCTCGTGCGGGCGAAGACCCGGCCAGGGTTGCGGCCGAGTGCGGGTACAGCGACCAGTCGCACCTCGCGCGTGAGGTGCGCGCCCTGTCGGGATCGACGCTCGGTGACCTCGTCCGTCCGCGGTCCGGGCCGTAACTACTCGGAAAGTGCAGCGAACAGGTCGATGCCGTGGCCGTCCGGATCGAGCAGGCTCGCGTAACGCTGCCCCCACGCCGCATCCCAGGGCTTCATCGCCGAAGTGCACCCGGCGGCAACCAGTGCCGCGTACATCTCGTCGACCTCGCCCGGTGAACCGCACTCGAATGCGAGGCTCGGCCCGCCCGTCCCCGGTTCGAAACCCGGATCGAACGACTTCACGGAGTCGATCGTGTCCCACATCAGACGGACACCGTCGGCCGCCGTCACCTCGAAGTGCGGCGCGTCGGGTGCTTCGGCGGGCAGGTCGAGGCCGAGTGTGCGGTAACACTCGAAGGAGCGCCCGAAGTCCTCGACAACCAGGCCGATGGCAGAGAATCGAATGGTCATGACCCGACGGTAGAGCGGGCCGGGCACGTAGGTCTTGAACGTTTCGGACAGCCGGACGGAACAGGTCGGTGCCGGTGGTTACGCTGGTCGGCATGTCCGGTGTCTTCGATCGTCTCGTCGGCCAGCACGATGTCGAGACCGATCTCGTTGCGGCTGCAGTCGCTGCGCGCAACGGCGATACCGGCTCGGCGATGACGCATTCGTGGCTGTTCACCGGGCCTCCCGGATCAGGCAGGTCCATCGCGGCATTGTGCTTCGCGGCCGCGCTGCAGTGCACCGACGAACAGACTCCCGGATGTGGACACTGCCACGCATGCACCACCACGATGGCCGGTACCCACGGCGACGTGCGGCGGGTGATCCCCGAGGGCCTGACCATCAGCGTCAAGGCGATGCGCGCCATCGTGCAGGTCGCGTCGCGCCGGCCCAGCACCGGCCGGTGGCAGGTCGTGGTGATCGAGGATGCCGACCGTCTCACCGAGGGAGCGGCCAACGCGCTGCTGAAGGTGGTGGAAGAACCGCCGCAACGCACCGTGTTCCTGCTGTGCGCCCCGTCGACCGATCCCGAGGACATCTCGGTGACGCTTCGGTCCCGCTGCCGGCACGTCGGTCTCGTCACGCCCAGCGCCGCGTCGATCGCCGAGGTCCTGCAGCTCAGCGACGGCATCGACGAGAAGACTGCGCGGTGGGCCGCGTCGGTGAGTGCGGGCCACGTCGGCAGGGCCCGCCGTCTGGCCACCGACACGATCGCGCGGGAAAACCGCAACCGCGCCCTCGAGCTCGCCGGGGCCGTTCTCCGGCCTGCGACGACGTACTCCGCAGCCGAGGAACTCGGACGCAGCGCCGAGGTGGAAGCCAAGGAGATCAGTGTCGAACGCGACGAGCGTGAGACAGAAGAGCTGAGGACGGCGCTCGGTGCAGGCGGTACCGGTAAGGGAGCCGCAGGTGCGCTGCGCGGTTCGGCCGGCGTACTGAAAGAACTCGAGCGCACGCAGAAGTCCCGCAAGACCCGGACCGAACGCGACATCATGGACCGCGCGCTCATCGACCTCGCGGGGCTGTACCGGGATGCCCTCGCCCACGCGTTCGGTTCCACCGCGACGCCCAACCATCCGGACATGACCGAACGTGCAGCCGATCTCGCCTCCCGTACCAGTCCGGAGGCCCTGCTCGACTGCATCGAAGCGATCCTCGAGTGCCGCGAGGCTCTCGCGCAGAACGTCAAGCCGAAGTTCGCGCTGGCAGCCATGGCGGCGCGCTTGAGCGCTGCGTTCCGGTGACTGAAGTGCCGGTTTGCATCCCGGTGGGGGTAGTCCGCTAGACTTCGGACGCCGAACGGCATGCTGCCTTAGCTCAGTCGGTAGAGCATTTCACTCGTAATGAAAAGGTCGTCGGTTCGATTCCGACAGGCAGCTCCACGAAGAGCCCCTCACCCACCGGTGAGGGGCTCTTCTGGTTCCAGGGCTCGGTCGTCCTCGCGTGATGTCGTGCGGACAGGGACCATGGAGTCATGTTGATGGAAATCTTCTCCCTGATCCTGATCATCGGTGCGCTCGTCGTGGTGATCCCCATGGCGATCCGCGTGTTCCGGGATCGCGACGACCGGTGACACGCCCTCCTCGGCGCTCGACAACCACAACCGGCGCACTCATGCTCGGTATATGGGTGACTCTCTGAAGGACCGGGTCCGCGACAAGATCATGCGTCAGCGTGCGGAGGACGGCGGCCGGCCGATCGACGCCGCGGAGGCCGACGACCCCCGCCTGACCGATATCGACGGCGATCTCGCGTTGCTGTCCCAGGCCGGCGAGGACGACGAGGTGGTCCAGAGCCTCGCTGCGAAGTACTGGGTGCCCTGAACGCGGCCGGAATCGGCGTTGACCTGGCGATTTGGTGTTTGTGGGGGTGCTCGCGTAACTTAATCCAGGTCAGAGCGACACGGACACCGACCCGGACCTACAGGG
>NZ_JBHWWX010000042.1:0-35810 GCF_042730335.1 Rhodococcus sp. NPDC060084 | reverse complement strand
GCCTCGGTTCGTCGAGGCCGGGCCTGCCGTGGGTTCGAGCGGAGGGTGTCAGGAACCCGCTGCCTCGAGGCCGGTGGTGATGTCGGCGAGGATGTCGTCGATGTTCTCGATGCCGACGGCCAGGCGGACCAGGCCGGGGGTGACGCCCGCTGCCAGCTGCTCTTCAGCGGTGAGCTGCGAGTGGGTGGTGGATGCCGGATGGATCACCAGCGAACGGACGTCGCCGATGTTGGCGACGTGGCTGTGCAAGGTCAGCGCGTTGACGAACTTCTTACCGGCGTCGATACCGCCCGCGAGTTCGAACACCACGATGGCGCCGGGCCCCTTCGGCGTGAGCTGCTCGGCCCGATCGTGCCAGGGCGAGGACTCCAGGCCCGCATATGCCACCGAGGTGACCTCGGGCCGGGCTTCGAGGAACTCGGCCACCTTCTGCGCGTTGGCGACGTGGCGTTCCATCCGCAGGCTCAGGGTTTCGATGCCCTGCGAGATGAGAAACGCGTTGAAGGGCGAGACCGCCGAGCCGAGGTCGCGCAGCAACTGCACGCGTGCCTTGAGGGCGTACGCGGGAGCGCCGAGATCGGCGAAGACCACACCGTGGTAGCTGGGATCGGGCGTGGTGAAACCGGGGTGCCGGCCCTGCGTCCAGTCGAAGGTGCCGCCGTCGACGATGACGCCGGCGATCGCCGTGCCGTGACCGCCGAGGTACTTGGTCGCCGAGTGCACCACGATGTCGGCGCCGTGCTCGAGGGGACGCAGCAGGTACGGGGTCGCGACCGTGTTGTCCACGATCAGTGGCAGGCCGTTGTCGTGGGCGACGCCCGAGATGCCGGAGATATCGAGGATGTGGTTCTTCGGGTTGGCGATGGTTTCGCCGTAGAACGCCCGCGTGGTGGGACGCACGGCGTCGCGCCACTGGTCGAGGTCGTCAGGATCCTCGACGAACGAGACCTCGATCCCGAGCTTGGGCAACGTGTAGTGGAAGAGGTTGTAGGTGCCGCCGTACAGGTACGGGCTCGAGACGATGTGGTCACCGGAGCCGGCGAGGTTGAGAATCGCGAACGTCTCGGCAGCCTGCCCGGAGGACAGGAGCAGCGCGGCGACGCCACCTTCCAGCGAGGCGATGCGCTGCTCGACCGCGTCCTGGGTCGGGTTCATGATGCGCGTGTAGATGTTGCCCGGCTCGGCGAGACCGAAGAGCGCTGCCGCGTGATCGGTGTTGTCGAAGGTGTAGCTGGTGGTCTGGTAGATCGGCAGCGCGCGGGCCTTGGTGTCGCCCCCGGCAGGCTGACCGACGTGGATCTGTTTGGTCTCGAAGCTCCACGACGCGCTGGGATCGACTGCTTCGGGGGTGTTGTCACTCATGGGTCTACTGCTCCGGATTCGGTGAGGTGAACGGGTCGTCGTGACGCTGACCTTGCGGCTCCGCGCGCGACGCCGTCGAATGCGGTCCGCGGGGGCCGGGGTGGGTGCGGGCGGTCAGCCGGCCGGGCACCCGCACATACACAGGCGACAGGCATGACGGTGCGGTCGCTGTGCCGACCGCTCGTACGTCTTGCTCACGGCTTCGACAATAACGGCTGGCGACGATTCCGACCAGGCCCATAGGAAACCGGGGGCAGGTCAGGGGGTGTGGCCGGTGAACGCTACCTACAGCCTGTGTGTTGCCCTTTCGGAGCCGTGTGTGATCCTGCTAACGTGCTGGAACAGATTCTAGTTTCGTGGGGCGCGCAGGGTCGTGGCCAGTGCTTTTGGAGGTAAATTTGACCGCCGTCGACTTCTCGCTCGGGCATGCACCCACTCCCGCGAAGCGCGAACTACCACCTTCGATGATCGATCGGATGACGCTCATCCTCGAGAGTTTCGACAGCAGGGGAGCGCTCACGCTCGAAGAGGTCACCTGCCGTTCGGGGCTTCCCCGCTCGACGGTGCACCGCATCCTCGACCAGCTGGTCGGGCGCGGGTGGATCGACCACGCGTCGTTCGGATACTGCCTGGGAGCACGCGCGCTCGGACTCGGCGGTAGCGACACAGGGCATCGGCGTATCCGAGAGGCGGCAGCGCCGCATCTCCATGAACTCGCGCTGCAGACGGGCGCGGTCGTGCATCTGACCGTCCTCGACGGCAACGAGGTCCTCTACCTCGACAAGGTCGGGGGGCAATTCGCGTCGAGTGTCCCGTCGCGTGTCGGCGGACGTTTTCCCGCATATGCCACCGCATCCGGCAAAGCGATCCTCGCCTGGCTCGAGCCCGAGCGCGTCGACGCTCTCTACGGCAAGCGTCTGCCGCCGTGCACCGATCGCACCATCGGCGACAACGCGACGCTCCACCAGGAACTGAACCGCATCCGCAAGCGCCGGGGTGTCGCTTTCGAACGCGAGGAAGCCGCGTCCGGCATCGGATGTGTGGGCGTAGCGCTGCGCGGCGTCGACGGCCCTGTCGCGGCGCTCTCCCTGGCCGCAGACGCACGTTCGACCCGCCTCGAATGGGTGGCGCCGATCGTCGCCGACGCGGCCCGCAAGATCACCCGCACCCTCTTTCCGGATCACGACCGGGAAGAGACGCCCGGCACGGCACTGCCGGCGTCAGGCTCGCTCGACCGGGTCGTCGCCAAAGCTGCCGGAAGCCGGTAGGGCAGAGAACTCCGGGCGGAAGGGCGACTTCGCCGCGGAAGGCGGGCGGGCGACGTCAGCGTTCCGGGTGCAGCGCCATGTACCGCGCGGGCAGTTCTCCGCCGCCGTGCACGGCGAGGTCTGCTCCGTTCACGTACGACGCCAGCGGGCCGGCGAGAAACAGGCATGCACCCGCGATGTCGGAGGGCACGGCCATGCGCTGCATCGGCAGTGTCTTCGTCACGGCGGCACCGCCGTCTGCCCCGTACACCTCCGCTGCGGCTTCGGTCCGGATCAGGCCGGTGGTGATGTGGTTGACCCGCACTGCCGGAGCCCACTCGAGGGCGAGCGCCTTCGTCAGCGCGAGCAGTCCTGCCTTCGCGGCCGTGTACGCGGCGGTACCGGGCTGCGGGTCGTGTGCCGACACGCTCCCGATGTTGATGATCGACCCGCCGTCGTCCTGCCGGCACATGACGGCATTCGCCGCCTGGGCGACGTAGAACGGGGCGAGCAGGTTGAGTGCGACGATCTTGTCGAAGAAGCGTGTCGAGACGGTCGCGGCGTCAGAATCGGGCGACCCACCGGCGTTGTTCACGAGAACGTCGAGACGGCCGAATTTTTCGACGGCCGTCTCGACGAGAGACTTCGCCTGCCCGGCATCGCGGATGTCGGCAGCGGTGAACGCGGCGGAACGGGAATCCACTGTGGGCAGCGTGTCGGGCGCGGTGCGACCGCATACGAGTACGTCCGCGCCGGCGGCCAGGAAGGTCTCGGCGATGACGTACCCGATGCCCTTGGTGCCGCCGGTGACGAGGACCGCGCGACCGGTGAAATCGGCAGGATTGTCGAAGAACATGCCGCGGAGACTATGACGAAATGTGCGCCGGTGCCCCGACGTTCCCGCTCAGCAGGTGCCTACAGCAGGTGCACCTTCTTGTAGAGGATCTTCGACGGTCCGCCGATCAGGCCCACGTTGTCGAGGAAGGTCATGAGCTTGGCGCCGGACTTGCGCACCCGGTCGTGGTGGTGCGTGTTGTTCCGGGCTTCTTCGAGGGCGCGCTCGGTGTCGAGGCCCGCGTTGGCGTAGACGTCCGGGTGGATCATGCTCTTGACGACGAAAAACACGACGACCGCGGTGTTGATCCGTTCGATTGCGAGCCGCAGGCGGCTCGCACCGTTCAGTCGGCGTCCCACTTCTTCACGGGCGAACCGGATGTGGCGCGCCTCCTCGAGGACGTGGATCTTCGAGACCGCACGTGTGACGGGCTGGACGCGTTCGTCGCGCATGAAGTCGCGCTGCATCATGTCGAGGATTTCTTCTGCGGCCATGACCGCGGCGTACGCGTTGGCGCCCTTGAAGAAGTGGCCCCACAGGCGGCCGAGGTGGTGGATGTAGCGGGGCGGCCCGTAGCTGGGCATGTTCAGCCGTTCGCCGGCCCGGGCGAACATCACGGAGTGGCGGCACTCGTCGGCGATCTCGGTGAGCGCGAACTGGACGTGCCGGCTGTGCTTGTCGCGATCGTAGACGTCGCGCAGAAGCATCTGCATGAGCAGGATTTCGAACCACAGGCCGGTGCTGGACACACTCGCGGCTTCGTTCTTGGTGAGTTCGATGCGCTGTTCGTCGGTGAGTTCGTCCCACAGGGCGGTGCCGTAGAGCGTGCTCCACTCGGGGGTCATGCCGAACTTGTCGTCGGGGACGGGGGCCTCCCAGTCCACTTCGACGACGGGGTCGTACGACTTGCGGGCGGACGAAGCGAGCAGGCGACCGGCAGTTTCCTCACGATCGGAAAGCCGGATGCCGGGTACGAAACCCTTGCTGGATTCGCGGGTGAGCGATGCGGTCATGTCTCCACCTTTTAGTGTGACGACGGGTAACTGTTAAGTGAGGTTAGCGTGATCGCGCGCACAGCACAACGTCTGCGTCCGACTCCGTGTCGGACGCAGAGAGGAGCGCGAGGGACAGCTACGAGCGCGCGGGTGCCCAGAGTGCCGATGCGATCGCGCCGACCAGCAGAATCGCGGCCATCGCCCACAAGCCCTGCTGCATGCCTGCCAGGAACGCGTCCCGCGCGAACTCCGCGAGCACGTCGCCCTGGGGACCCGCCTGTTCGGCGACCTCGACTGCCGCGGCCAGCGAATCCTGCACTGCGCCTCGTGCCGGTTCGGGAATCGTCGGTGCGATCGGATCGATCCGGTGCCCGTACGCGGCCGCGAGCACACTGCCCGCGAGGGCGACGCCGATAGCAGCGCCCACCTCGCGAGTCGCGTCGTTGACGGCCGACGCGACACCCAGTTGGTCCTCCGGCGTGTTGGTGACGATCGCGTGGGTCGCGGGCGCGGTGCAGACACCGATCCCGATACCGGCGATCGACATCGCGATGGCGACGTCGGCGTACGACGAGTCCGCGTCCAGCAGACTCATGACGATCATCGACACCCCGATCAGGGCGAGCCCGACGCTCATGAGGACACGGAGTCCGAACCACCGCAACAACATCGGCACCCCGACCGAGAGCACCATCACCACCAGGAAGATCGGGGTGAGGGCCACGGCCGACATCAGCGGCGAATACCCGAGCACGAGTTGCAGGTATTGCACGATGAGATAGAAGACGCCGAATCCGGCGAGATACTGCAGTGTGAGGCCGCCTGCTCCGACCGCGAAGGCGCGCTGGGAGAACAGCCGTACGTCGAGCAGGGGTGCTGGTGAGCGCCGCTCGACGAGCACGAACGCCACTCCTGCGGCCACTCCCGTGACCAGCGCGCCGACGGTGAGTGCGTCGATCCATCCGCGCTGCGGGCCCTCCATCACGCCGAGGACGAACAGCCCGACCGCCGCCACGACGAGCACGGCTCCGACGATGTCGAACCGCGCCGGTTCCGCCGCGCGGGAGGACATGATCGTGGCGCCCGCGACGACGAGCACGGCCGAGATCACGGCGAACGCGGCGAAGATGAGCTTCCACGACCCGTATTCGAGAATGACGCCCGACCCGAGCATGCCGATGACCGCGCCGGATCCGGCGACCCCCGCCCAGATTCCGATGCCCCGGGAACGATGCTCCTCGGTGAACGCCGCGGTGATGAGGGACAGCGTCGCAGGCATGACGAGCGCCGCACCGACCCCGGCCACGGCGCGCGCCGCGATCACCCAGTTCGGATCGGACAGGAGCAGGGGAAGCGCCGACCCGATCCCGAAGACGGCCAGGCCCGCCAGCATGACTCCGCGCCGGCCGAACCTGTCTCCGAGCGCGCCCGCCGGGAGCAGCAGTGCCGCAAGGGCGAGCGTGTATCCGTCGACGATCCACGTGAGCTGGGCCTGGGTCGCCCCGGTCTCGACCGCGATATCCGGTAGTGCCGTGTTGAGCGACGCCATCGCCGCGATGACGGCGGCGACCGCTGCGCACGCGACGGTGAGCAGCCATAACTGAGACCCCGTCATGCGGGTCTTCTGCACGGCGAGCGAAGCTGATTCGGACACGGGCGCCTTCCGGACGAACGTGGTGCCGGAGTAGGAAAAAGACTGTCGGCATCGTAGCCGAACCGGCGGTGCGGGACCGGTCACGACGCGGCGCCCCCGGCCGTGTCATAGCGCGGCAGTGTCAGGCCGCGGAGTCGGGAGGGGCCGTGGGGGTCTCCGTGCGCGCCTCCGTGTCCCGCCCTCGGCGCAGCACGTACGCGCGCGAGTGCCGGAAGTCCTTGACCCGCAGGTTCCGCACGACATGGAGCCGGAATTCGCGGTGGTCCTCGAGTTCCGCGGCGAGCTGCTGGTCGATCAGGATCGAACCGGGGCGAGCGGCACCGGTCAACCGCGCGGCGATGTTGACCACCGATCCGAACAGATCGCCGAACCGGGCCAGCGCCGGACCCGAGGCCAGACCGATCCGCAGGGCAGGTGTGTCTTCGAACGCGGCGAACGCTTGCTGCAGTTCCAGCGCGATCCGCGCGGCGTCGACCGCATCCTCGGCGGCGAACATCACCTCGTCGCCGACGGTCTTGATCACCCAGCCGGCGTGGCGGGTGATCACGCCGGACACCGCGGCCTCGAAGTGATCGAGCAACACGTTGAGTTCGTCGGCGTCGATACGCCGGGTCAACTGGGTGTACCCCACCATGTCGGCGAATCCGACGACGAGCGGACGGGTCTGCGCGTCCCCTTGGACGCGGACGGCGGTGCGGTTGGTCGTGGCGACCAGGTGCCGACGCCACATGTAACCCTGGAGGCTCTCGGCACGGTTCGCCACGCGGCGGAGGATGTCGTCGACGAACTCGCGGATCTCCTCGTCTTCCGGGGGTGCCGACGCCGTGCCGTACGCGGTGGAGAGCTGGGAGACGACGTGGCTGCTCAAGAGGGCGAACTGCCATTCGCTCAGCCGCGACATCGACTGTCCCAGCGAACGCGCCGCGGATATCTCGGCGGAGGGGTCGATGGCGCCGCTGCCGAGGATCGCTGCGAGATTGCGCAGGGCGCCGAGATCCCCGTCGGTGAACATGACCGCGCCCGGGTCGGGGTCGACCGTGAATCCCAGGGCCTGCCACAACTGGCGGACACGGGTCGGCTCCAGCCCGGCGAGGTCCGCGACCTCGCGCAAGGTGTAGCGGCGAACGCCGAGCAGGGTGCGTTCGAGCTCGGCGCGGATCGTCGCAAGCACCTCGGGGGTGGCCTGCGACCGTTCATCGGGCGGGGTCACGAGACCATCCTTACCTGTACTTCGGTTGGCGAGGCTGTAGATTCCGCCACCGGCGCTCGGTGTCGTGTCGTACACATGTGCGACAGTGGGCGTCGAAAAAGCGCCGGACAATCCAGCGAGCCGAGAAAGGACATGGCATGCCGCCCCGCACACGCGCGGACCATCTGACGGAGGAGCAACTCGGCGAGCTGAGTAATGCACTCGCGGAGGGTCGTCGCGCGACTGTATATCTCATCGACGGCATTCCGAGCCTCGGCATCGAACCCGGCGCGTCGGCGCGGGTGGTGTCCGTTTCCGGCACCACCGTCATGGTGCGGCCGAAAGGGGTCGACGACGAGTTGCCCTTCGAGTCCGACGAACTGCGCCTGACCCGGCAACCCGCCGGGGCGCCGGCGAAGAAGACGGCGGCCACGAAGTCCGCTCCCGCGAAGGCGGCGGCGTCGACGTCCCCGGCTGTGACCCCTTCTGCCGGGAGGCTTGCTGCCACCAAGCCTGCTGCCCCCCAGCCTGGCGCCGCCGGTCCCGCTGCCGCCAAGCCCGCGTCGAGGCCTGCTCCTCCGGTGCGTGGTGCCCAGACCAAGAGCGTCGAGGAGACGAAACCCGTGAACGACACGACCCCCGGTTCCGCCGCACCCGCGTCGCCCGCCAAGCCGAAAGCCCCGGCGCGCAAGGGTAAGAAGGCGCCCACGATCAGCATCACCATCACCATCGACCCCGAGAGCGAATGGACCGTCGGAATCGCGCACGGCACACGGAAGGTCGGCAAGCCGGCAGCCGTGGCGCCCGACGCCGTCGAACGGGCCGTCAAAGAACTCGGTGATCCCGGTGCCGTCGAGGCGGTCCAGTCCGTGATCGACGCGGCCCGCAGCGCAGCCGAGGAACGTGTTGCGCAGCTCAGCCGCGAACTCGAGGAAGCCCGAAAAGCTCTCGAAAGTCTCGGCGCAACCCCGAAAACAGGCATCGACCTCTAGTACCCTCACAACGAAGGTCGCCCGCCGCGCGAGAGGGACACGATGTTCAAAAGGTTCGCTCTACTGGCCGCCGCAGTGATGGCGTTGGCGGGCGGTGGGATGGGGATAGCCACCGCAGCACCTCCTGTCACCCTCGGCGGTGGTTCGGGGATCACTCTCGGTGATGGTGGCCAGGACATGTACGACTGCACCCTCACCACCATCGGAAACGACGCCTCGGGTCGTCTCGTCGGCCTGACCGCGGCGCATTGCGGTCTCCCCGGCATGACCGTGAAGGCCGAGTACGACACCGCGGCCGGTCCCGTCGGGCGGGTCGTTTCCGCGAACACCGTGCTCGACTACGCGGTCATCGAGTTCGATCGCGGCAAGGTCGTGCCCGTCAACCGGGTGGGAAACACGTCCATCACCGGAGTAGGGGCTCCCGCCGGTTTCCCCGATATCGCGTGCAAAGAAGGCCGTGCGACGGGCAACACGTGCGGTGTCGTGTGGGGCGACGTCTTCGGTTCGCAGGAAACCTGGACCCAGGTGTGCGTGATCGAGGGCGACTCGGGTGCGCCACTGGTCGTCGGCACGACGCTCGTCGCGATGGTCAACGCCTACCTGTTCGCGCCGTGTGCCGGCCCGCAGGTCGGAACGAACATCGACGTGATCTTCGGCGACATCGACGCCCGCGGCGGCGCGGGAGCAGGGTTCCGGCCGATCTAGCCGGAACGCCCACTCCCGCAAGACCGGCCGGTGGTCACCCGCACACCGCGCCGTGCGACGCCGAGCCGACGAGCTTGGTGTATTTGGCGAGCACACCACGTGTGTACCGCGGCGGCAACGGTTCCCACCCTTGCTGCCGCGCCGCCATCTCCTCGTCGCCCACCAGCACGTCGAGGACGCCGTTGGCCACGTCGAGCCGGATCCGGTCGCCGTCACGGACGAAGGCGATGGGTCCGCCGTCGACTGCTTCGGGTGCGACATGCCCGACGCACAGGCCGGTCGTGCCACCGGAGAAGCGCCCATCGGTGAGCAACAGGACATCCTTTCCGAGACCCGCGCCCTTGATGGCGCCGGTGATCGCGAGCATCTCCCGCATCCCGGGCCCACCCTTCGGCCCTTCGTACCGGATCACGACGACGTCTCCCGCCGTGATGGTGCCGTCCTCGAGCGCGTCCATCGCCGAGCGTTCCCGCTCGAAGACTCGCGCGGTGCCCTCGAACACCGACTCGTCGAATCCCGCCGACTTCACGACCGCGCCGCCGGGAGCGAGGGTGCCGCGCAGGATGGTGATCCCACCGGTGGGATGAATCGGGTTGCTCAGAGCGCGCAGCACCTTGCCGTCGGGATCGGGCGGGGCGATGCCGGCGAGATTCTCCGACAGCGTGCGGCCGGTGACGGTGAGACAGTCGCCGTGGAGCAGTCCGGCGTCGAGCAACGCCTTCATGATCACCGGTACGCCGCCGATGTGGTCGACATCTTTCATGACGTGGGTGCCGAACGGTTTGACGTCGGCGAGGTGCGGCACCCGAGCGCCGACGCGCACGAAGTCGTCGAGGGTGAGTTCCACCTGCGCCTCGTGTGCGATGGCAAGCAGATGCAGGACCGCGTTGGTGGATCCACCGAACGCCATGACCACGGCAATCGCGTTCTCGAACGCTTCCTTCGTCAGGATGTCGGACGCGGTGATCCCGCGGCGCAGCATCTCCACGACCGCTTGGCCGCTGCGCCGCGCGAACCCGTCGCGCCTGCGGTCGGTGGCGGGTGGTGACGCGCTGCCGGGCAGCGACATGCCGAGGGCTTCGGCGGCACTGGCCATCGTGTTCGCGGTGTACATGCCTCCGCATGCGCCTTCTCCCGGGCAGATGGCCCGCTCGATGGCACCGAGGTCGGCTTCCGACATCAGGCCCCGCGCGCATGCGCCGACGGCTTCGAACGCATCGATGATCGTGACGTCGCGTTCGGTGCCGTCGGACAGTTTTGCGACACCCGGCAGGATCGATCCGGCATACAGGAACACCGACGCGAGGTCGAGGCGGGCGGCGGCCATGAGCATGCCCGGCAGCGACTTGTCGCACCCTGCGAGCAGTACCGATCCGTCGAGTCGCTCGGCCTGCATCACCGTCTCCACGCTGTCGGCGATCACTTCCCGCGACACGAGCGAGAAGTGCATCCCCTCGTGCCCCATCGAGATGCCGTCCGACACGGAGATGGTGCCGAACTCGAGCGGGTATCCCCCGGCCGCGTGCACACCCTCCTTGACGGCCTGCGCCAACCGATCGAGCGACAGATTGCACGGGGTGATCTCGTTCCACGACGACGCGACGCCGATCTGGGGTTTTTCCCAGTCGTCGTCGCCCATGCCCACCGCGCGGAGCATGCCGCGGGAGGCGGTCTTCTCGATTCCGTCGGTGACGTCGCGGCTTCGGGGTTTGAGGTCGGGCAGATGCTGCTCGGGCCGATCGGTCATGAGGCTCCGTGCCGGCGGGGGTCGCGCCCGGTGAGGGCGAGCAGGCGGTCCTGCACAGACGCATCGTCGCCGACGGGAACGGGATCGGCGAAGAGCCCGCTGCCCGCAAGCATGTCGCTCTGCGGCTCGAGGTCCTTCCAGACGGCGTCCACGAGAGCCGGATCGAGTTGCTCGTCCGATCCGGTGGCACGGGCGAGGTCCCACGCGTGCACGGTGATGTCGCCGACCTGCTGCCGCAGATAGTCGATGCACGGCACGGCGCCGTAGGACAGTTGGACTTCCTGGTCGGCCGGCGTCGCGGCCCACGCCTCGGTTGCCTGCTCGGAGAATGTGGACCAGTCGGCGGCAAGGTCGTCGCCGAGGGGTTCGAGAGCGGACTCGGCCTCTTCGAGTGTGCGTCCCGACAGCAACGGCGCCACCCAGCGTTGTTCGTCGACGACGTGCCGGACCAGAGTTGTGATGTCCCATTCGGTGTCGGGGGTGGGGGCGTGCCAGTCGGTGATCTGCGCGACGCGGCTGTCGAACTCGCGCCGAGCGGTGCGTTGTAGTGAAACCCAGTCGTTCGCCATGGTTCCCACCCTAGACACGGGCGGGCTGTGATCACGGCGATTTCAATCCGTGCGTCCGCGCTCGGCGTGCGTCAGGATCGACCGGGAGTCCGCCGTTCGCGGTGCCCGTCGCCGATCCGAGGAGAAATGCATGTCCGTCCCCATCGTCGAGCTCGCCCCCGGGCTGAACGTCAGTGCTCAGGGCTACGGCGCGATGTCGGTTTCCCCCGCATACGGACCGATCGATCCCGACGAGGCCCTCGCCACGCTGCACCATGCGGTGGACCTGGGAGTGACCTTCGTCGACACGGCGAACGTGTATGGCAACGGCACCAGTGAAACCGTGGTCGGGAAGCTGCTTCAATCTCGCCGCGACGAGGTGCAGATCGCGACGAAGTTCGGTCTGGTCGGCGCCATCGGCTCTGCCGGGATCGGCAACCGCCGCATCGACGGCCGTCCCGAATACGCGAAGCAGGCAATCGACGAATCACTCGCTCGACTCGGGGTGGACAGCGTGGATCTGTACTACCTGCACCGTGTCGATCCGGAGGTGCCCATCGAGGAGACCGTCGGTGCGCTCGCCGAACTCGTGCGGGCCGGCAAGGTCCGTCACATCGGATTGTCCGAGGCAACCGGCGACGAGGTCCGTCGCGCACACGCCGTCCACCCGATCGCAGCGGTGCAGTCCGAATGGAGCCTCGTGTCGCGAGATGTCGAACGACATGTGGTGCCGACGGCCGCCGAACTGGGCATCGGGTTCGTGCCGTACTCACCCGTGAGCAGGGGCCTGCTCACCGATTCGTTCGACCCGGAGCAGCTCGGGGAGGGAGATCTGCGGCGCAGATTCCCGCGATTCGCGTCCGGTGCCCTCCCAGGCAACCTCACTGTGCGAGACGAGGTCCGGGCGGTCGCCGACGAAGCCGGAGTGACGGTCGCGCAGGTCGCGCTGGCGTGGCTGGACGCGAAAGGCCGCGAGTTCGGTCTCCCGTCGGTGTCGATTCCCGGCACCCGGTACGCCGCGCGGGTCGCCGAGAACGTGGGCGCGCTCGACGTGACGCTGACACCGGACCAGATCGCGCGACTCGATCTGCTCGCCGACAAGGTCGCCGGACCGCGGTCCGCAGACCCACAGTGGGTGTCGCTCGGTCGCGAGTAGTCGGCGTCGCTCTCGAGCGTGGGAGTAACGTTCGTCCATCATGAGGGCGTGGCTGGTCTGGAGTGTCGGTGTTTTCGCCTACATCGTGGCGGTTCTGCACCGGACGGCGTTCGGCGTTTCCGGGCTCGCCGCGACCGAGCGTTTCGAGATCTCCCCGGCGGTGCTGTCGGGGTTCGTCGTCCTTCAGCTCGTCGTGTACGCGGGCATGCAGATCCCGGCCGGGGTGCTCCTCGACCGATTCGGTTCGCGCTGGGTCATCGCGATCGGTGCGGCGGTCATGGCGGTGGCTCAGTTGGTGCTCGCCACCACGGAGTCGTTGCCGATCGCCTATATCGCCCGGGTTTTCGTCGGCGCGGGTGATGCGCTCACGTTCATCTCGGTTCTCCGGCTGGTGCCGGTGTGGTTCGCACCGCGCCGGGTGCCTCTCGTCTCCCAGCTGACCGGGATCCTCGGCCAGATCGGGCAGGTGCTGTCCGCGGTTCCGTTCGTGCTGGTGCTCACCGGTGTGGGATGGACGGCGGCGTACGGCAGCGCCGCGTCGATCGGTGTGTTCGCCTGCATCCTCGTCATCGCGACGGTGCGTGATGCGCCGTACGGGGACGCGCCGGCGTCACAGCCGATGGGACTTCGCGAGTTGGTCGCACAGATCGGTGTGGTGTGGCGCCGTCCGGGTACCAAGCTGGGTTTCTTCACCCACATGGGCACCCAGTTCTCGGTGACGACCTTCGCGTTGATGTGGGGTGTTCCTTATCTGGTCTCCGCGCAGGGACTGTCGGCAGCCACCGCCGGCACGATGCTGACTGTCTCGGTGGTCACCGCGATCGCGGCGGGACCCGTCCTCGGCATCTTGTCCGGCCGCTTTCCTCTCCGGCGTTCCTGGATGGTGCTTGCCATCATGCTGGCGAACGCGACGATCTGGACGGTGGTGCTGGCGCTGCCCGGTCCGGCGCCGATCGCGTTGCTCGTGCTGCTGATCGTCGTCATCTCCGTGGGTGGCCCCGGTTCGATGATCGGGTTCGACTACGCCCGCACGTTCAACCCCGGCTCCGCACTGGGGACCGCGAACGGCATCGTCAACATCGGAGGGTTCCTCGCGACCCTGCTCGTCGTGCAGACGATGGGACTCGTCCTCGAACGGCTCGGCGGGTACACCTTCGACGCGTTCCGTGTCGCGTGGCTCGCGCAGTATCCCGTCTGGGTGATCGCGATCATCGGTGTTCTTGTGACGCGCGGCCGTGCGCGCCGCGAGGCGGGTGTGCATCCGCGCAGCTCATGGCAGGTTCTACGGCAGCGGACCGCGCCGCGTCGCGGGGAACTGGCAGACTCGGAGGAGAACATCCAGAGGAGGACGAGCAGTGACACCGACGGTGGGCGACCCTGATCCGGGCGCCCCGATTCCGGAACCTCCTACGGACGGACAGAGCGCGACGTCGCTCTCACCGCGCGAACTCGCCAGGTTCTTGATGGTGTACAAGTTCGGCATCGACGAGATGATGACCAAGATCAACATCTTGCGGGACGAATTCACCTACGCCCACGACTACAACCCGATCGAGCACGTCAAGTCGCGACTCAAGACCCCCGAGTCGATTCTCGCGAAGGCCGCCCGCAAGGGCGTCGAACCCTCGCTGGACGGCATCCGAGCCAACGTCCGCGACATCGCGGGTATCCGCATCTCGTGCAGTTTCACGTCCGACGTGTACCGGATCTCGGACATGATCACCCGGCAGCGCGACGTACGGGTCGTCGACGTGGTGGACTACATCGCGCACCCGAAGCCGAACGGGTACAGCAGCCTGCACGTGATCGTCGAGGTCCCGGTGTTCATGTCGGACCGGGTGGAATCCGTTTACGTGGAACTCCAGATCCGCACGGTCGCGATGGACTTCTGGGCCAGCCTCGAGCACAAGATCTATTACAAACACGATCGTGCCGTGCCGAGCGATCTGCGCGAAGAACTACGGCTCGCCGCCGAAACGGCCCGTGCACTCGATGTACGGATGGAAGCGCTGCACGAGCGGGTACACGGCCGGTTCGACGACTGACGCTATCGGGTTCGTCCTCGAACGGCTCGGCGGGTGCGCCTTCGTGTCTTGTCAAGTAGGAGCACGTAATTCGCGGGGTCGCGGTGAGGCTTGTGGCTCAGGCACATGGGGGTTGCACACGTACCCGTCCACCCGGGGTCCGCTGATCGATCAGGAATCGAGAAGCCACCGCCTACGACGAGGACCTAATCTCGGAAACGCCGCATGTGACCGAGACCGGGAGGGACACCATGACCACGAAATCGACTGCGGACGAGAGCTTCTCTGCGCAAGAGCGTGCTGCCATGAAGGAACGTGCAGCAGAAATCAAGGCCGAGAACAAGCGCGCCAAGAGCGCCGAGAAGGCTGCTGCGGAGGAGGCGGATGTCCTGGAGAAGATCGCCCGGATGCCGGACGGCGACCGCGAGATGGCGGAACGCGTGCACGCGATCGTCACAACCGTCGCTCCGGAGCTGGCCCCGAGGCTCTACTACGGACAGCCCGGGTACGCCCGCGGCAGCAAAGTGCTCTGCTTCTTCCGTAGCGGACAGATGGACAAAGAGCGCTACTCGACGTTCGGTTTCAGCGTTCAGGCCGAACTGGACTCCGACGACGGATTCTGGCCCACCGCGTACGCGCTACAAGAGCCGTCCGAGGACGCATGGGAACGCCTCGGCGAACTCGTCCGCCGGTCCGTCGGCGCATCCGGCAGCGACTGACTCTCGGGCGACCGGGCGCGGTTCAGCCCTTCTCGGGCTCGTCGGACGCAGCGTCCTTTCCGTCGCCGCCCGCGGTCACGGTGCCTTCCTCCGTCACCTCACCGTTTCCGCCGACCGTCTCGATGACGAGGGCATCGTCTCCCGCGTCGACGCGTACTGTGTCTCCGCTGGACAGCGTGCCCGCGAGCAGCAGGTTCGAGAGTTTGTTGTCGAGTTCCTTCTGAATCGTGCGACGCAACGGACGCGCCCCGAACTCCGGCGCGAACCCCGTGTCGACCAGCCAATCCACCGCGCTGTCGGTGATCTCGAACTCGACGTTCTGCGCCCGCAGCAACCGTTTGGTTCCGCCGAGCAGCAATCCGACGATCTGGTGCAGTTGTTCCTTCGCGAGTCGGTGGAACACCACGGTCTCGTCGATCCGGTTGAGGAACTCCGGCCGGAAATGCGCGTGCAGGCGTTCCATCAACCGCGGTGTGAGGGACTCGATGTCGTCACCGGAATGGGCCAGGATCATGTCCGACCCGATATTGCTCGTGAGGATGACGATCGTGTTCTTGAAATCCACCGTGCGGCCCTGGGCATCGGTGACGCGCCCGTCGTCGAGCAGTTGCAGCAACACGTTGAACACGTCCGGGTGCGCCTTTTCGATCTCGTCGAAGAGGACCACCGAATACGGCTGACGACGAACCTTGTCGGTCAACTGCCCGGCCTCTTCGTACCCGACGTAACCGGGAGGAGCACCCACCAGTCGCGACACCGTGTGCTTCTCCTGGAACTCGCTCATGTCGAATCGGATCATCCGGTCTTCGTCACCGAACACCGCTTCTGCCAGTGCTTTTGCCAGTTCTGTCTTGCCGACACCGGTGGGCCCGAGGAACAGGAACGACCCGATCGGCCGATTCGGGTCGGCGAGTCCGGCACGTGCCCGGCGAACACCTTCGGCAACTGCGGTGACCGCTTGCTCCTGGCCGATCACCCGCGCGTGGAGCACGTCCTCGAGGTCCAGGAGCCGCTGCCGTTCCTCCGCCGTCAACTCGGACACGGGAATACCGGTCTGCCGGGAGATCACCTCGGCGATGTCGAGCACTTCGACCTGCGGGGTGGACTCGGTTTCTCCGACTCCGGTGCGCTCTTCCAGCGCGGTGATCGCCTTCTTCAGTTCCCCCGCCTTCGCATAGTCTTCGGCGGCGACGGCGGAGTCCTTCTCGCGTTCGAGGCGTGCCAGTTCCTCCTCGTGGGAACGGGTGTCCGCGTCGGGAGTCTTCGTACGCAAGCGGACTCGCGCGCCGGCCTGGTCGATCAGGTCGATGGCCTTGTCCGGCATGAACCGGTCGGTGATGTACCGGTCGGACAGTTCGGCCGCGGCGATCAGCGCCTCATCGGTGTAGTGGACCTGGTGGTGCTCCTCGTAGACGTCGGCGAGTCCGCGCAGGATTTCGATGGTGTCGTCGACCGACGGTTCGACCACCATGACCGGCTGGAACCTGCGTTCGAGCGCAGCATCCTTCTCGATGTACCGGCGGTACTCGTCGATCGTGGTCGCGCCCACCGCGTGCAGTTCCCCGCGCGCGAGGGCGGGCTTGAGCAGGTTCCCGGCGTCCATCGATCCCTCACCGCCGCTGCCTGCGCCGACGATGGTGTGCAACTCGTCGATGAACAGCACCAATTCGTCGGAGTGGTCGCGCACCTCGTCGAGAATCTTCGTCAGTCGTTCCTCGAATTCGCCGCGGTATTTACTGCCCGCGACCAGCGACCCCACGTCGAGCGCGACGACTCGCCGGTCGGCGAGTGTGGAGGGCACATCTCCGTTGACGATGCGCTGGGCCAGGCCCTCGACGATCGCGGTTTTGCCCACGCCGGGATCCCCGATGAGCACGGGATTGTTCTTCCTGCGACGGGAGAGGATCTCCACTGTCTGCGCGATTTCGTCGGCGCGGCCCACCACCGGGTCCACATTTCCGGCGCGCGCTTCCGCGGTGAGGTCCCGTCCGTACTGGTCGAGCGTGGGCGTCGTGCTGGATGAGGCGTCGCGACGGCCACCGGTGTCGAGTTTCGCGCCGGCGAGCGCATGCGCGGCAGCGTTCTCGCTGTTCTCCGCGATCCCGTACAGGATGTGTTCGGGCCCGATGTAGCTTGTGCCCGATTGTCCTGCCTGCTGCTGGGCGACACGGAATACGCGCTTCGCCGCCGGACTCAGCACCGGCGGCTCGCCTTCGCCCTCACTCTCACTCTTGCCCGCGAGCGAACGCATCTGCTCGGCGACGGCGTCGGGATCGAGCCCCAGGCTGCTGATCACGCCGCGGGTCGGGTCGTTGAGGGTGGCGGCATACAGCAGATGTTCGGGAGTCAGTTCCGAATTACCCCATTCTGTTGCGGCATTTCGGGCATCCGCGACAAGTCTCTTGGCGTCGTCGTTGAGCAGTCGGCTCAGATCGACGCGCTGGACCGGTGGTTGGCGCATTCCACCGGGGCCGAAGAATCGGTCGAAGATGTCTTCGAACGGATCACGCGAAATCCAGCTGTCGGTCATAGTCTCCTCCGAGACGGAGAGGATGTAACGCTATCCGGCACTCACCCAAAGCATTTCGTACCAGTCGCCTCCGGCGACGGCCTCGCTCGGTGATTCGGTGTCGGCTGCCGACATTGATCGTATACCGCTCCCGGTGTCCCCCGCGGCGGGTTGTGCGAGTTCCTCCGGAGGGGTAGCAGGCGTTATGTGGTCGTCCGCCCGCGTGCGCTGAACGTCCGGTGCCGACGACGCGGACGCGCTACGGTCCCTCATCGGCTATGGCCGTCGACTATTCCGGAATCGGACCGATCCCGAGACCCGCGTGGATGGTCTCCGCGCTCTCGGTCAGAGATGGAGGAGCATCGGCGCGCGTAGTCACCGTCAGTTGCGTCAGGAAGCGATCGTACTCGTGGTCGACTACGACGTAGCGCGTCGCTGCTCCGAACCGGATATCACCGGCTCGGTAGTAGCCTCGAATCAACGTGGAGCGAAATATTCCGAAGTTGACAGTGCTGTAGTAGGTTTCGTACCACTCGGGCAGGCTGACCGCTTCGTTGCCCGCGACCTCCAGCAACTCGTCCGTCGACCGCGACTTCGACAGCCTGCCGTGGAGAAGTACCGCATTGGGCGCCCACCTGTTCTCGGTGTGCTCGGGAGCGATGAGGACCGTGTGGGCGTGGGGGAAGACTTCGGTGGGTACCGAAACCCAACCCTGCGGTACGGGGATCTCTACCAACGGATGCCGTGATTCGTCCCGCCTGCACGGGATGATCTCGACCTCGTGGGAGTCGAGGTACTCCGGAAGTGTTGTCGGAACCCGACGATCGATCATCGAATTGCCTTCTTTGCGCGCGCCGCACGGAATCGTTCCCGCAACGGGGGAGGACACAAGAGGTCGATTGCGTCGGATTCCACGAGACGTTCACGACAAGCCGGATCTTCTGCCAATTTTTCCAGGAGAGCGAAAAGGGTGTTCGGCTCCACGACGAGTTGGTGGGCCATAACCGCAAGTCGATGTTCGGAATCGTGTCGTGTCCTGGAGTCGGACGGAAGAGGCTCGGCCGTATGGAGATCGATCACCGGGTGGGCCGTCGTTCCGCCCCGGACTCCGAGATCGCCCGCTCCGATGCGGGTGATGCTTCCCCAAGGGACGAAGGTATCGAGGACCTGCTTTTTCAAGAAGATTCGCCGGCAGACGTGTCGCCGCACACCCCCTCGATAGATGTACAGGGTCGTGTCGAAGCGGACGCACGCGATCAGGACCGCAATTGTGCCCAGGACGGCTGCACATAACGACACGAAGAGAGCGCCTTCGCGATTGTCTCGCCCGAACGGCAAAAGGGTTTCGCCGAGCCCGATATGCCAGGCGAACGCTGCTGTACCGCCGTATGCGGTCAAGCCCAACATCGCCACGACGGTAGTGAATACAGCGGTTCTTCCTGTCAGGATGCTGATACCCGCACCGTGGGTGGGATCGTGATGAAGTCCGAGCTTGCGGGATTGTCGAAGATTGCGAAACCCGGCGCTCCGAAACGAGGATATGGCGATGGTGAACAGGGCGACCGAGCCGCCGGCTCCACCGAGAGCGACCCGAGCATCACCGGTTCGGAAAACATCATGTGCGAAGACGAGACTCACGCATGCCGCAATAAGCATCGCGAGGGAGAGAACGAGCGATGTGATCCGAAGCGGTTGTGGCCATGGTGCTCGAAGTGGTGCCGGTTCGGGTGCGCTACCCGGTTCACCTGGATTTCGATTCTCATTCGGGTTCAACAAACACTTCTTTCATGTCAGGTCACTTCCACAGCCACTGTGCCGATTTGGATACGAGGTACGAGCCGAAGGCACCGGCCACGATTCCTGCGGAGAGTCCGACTGCCGTTCCGACTCCGGGTGCCACACCCGTTCCCAGTACAGCTCCCGCTTGTCCGAACGCCCAGGCGCTCGCGAGGTAGCCTGCTGCGGCGCCGGATCCTTCCGTCACCACCGCCCTCGTCGGATCCATTCCGCCTTCGATGTCGTTGACGATCGCGGGTATGACACCGAGTACCACGCCGGCAGGACCGAGACCTCGCGCTACCCCGCGGGCGAGGTCGTCCCCGGACGTTGCGGCTGCTGCTCCAAGCCCCACTTTCGTCCCGTCGGCCATCGAGCCGATTGTGGACGCTGCAGTCGTTGCTGCCCAGTCCGGTGTCCAGGAGAATTCCCCATTTTCCTGCTGCACCACCTTTCCCGGCATCGCGGCATCCCTGGCGACCTCGAGGGCATTGACCGCGGCATCGATGCGGTCGGTGGTTTCGGCTGCGGCTCGCGATGCCTGGTGGATCGCGTCGGAGATGGTGCGGGTCAGGTCGGCTGCGCAGCGTTCGACTTGTGATCGAGTGCCGGCGGCTGCTGTCGAGTCGGGCACGAGTATTGCGATCAGTGCTATCTGCTCGGACGGATCGACAGTGCCGTCATCGTGGACTGTGAAGCCGGATTGTTCGGCGCTGCTGAGGGTAGCGAGCAAATGCATGCGGGCACCTTCGACGATGCTTGCTCCGGTGCGGTAGGCCCCGCCGACCTCGAGGAGAGCGCCGGCGATGGCGCTGCCCAGTGAGCGTTCCCGGACTATTCGTTCGGCGGCCGAGCGCGCGGCGTCGCCGGTCCACCGCTCAGCGAGTACGTCCTGTTCGCTGAGGAGCCCCTTCATACGGTCGTCGAGTCGGTCGACGATTCGGTCGATTCGGTCGGCGGTGATACGTAGCGCATCGGGATTCCAGGATTGGACGGCGGAGACAGTGAGATTCATTCCGGCCGGTCCACGGCGGATAGTGCACCGACGAAATCTGCCTCGGCGGCGACGTAGTCGTTCTCCGCGCCGTTGGTTACATCGACGACCTCGCGGAGCCGTCCGCACATATTGATCAAAGCCTGGTCGGTGACGTCGGCCGCTCGGGCGCAGACGCGGGCGAAGTCCGTTCCCGGGAGCGCCGATTCCGAAGTGGAGTACGGCTCGCCGACGTCCCAATCGCCCATTGCGTCGGCGGTCTCCGCCAAGAAGGCAGCGAAAGCACGCAGTGCTTCCGGATCGACATGCAAAGTCACGACTGCCCCCCGAGACACAATCCCCCGATATGTCCGGCTGGGGACGATAGCAGAAGGCGCCCCCACGGAACGGACCGTAGGGGCGCCTTCGAAGGCTGTGGCTGCCTACTTGTAGCTGTAGAAGCCTTCGCCGGTCTTGCGGCCGAGACGGCCGGCGTCGACCATGCGACGCAGCAGTGCCGGGGGAGCGTAATGCGGCTCGGCGAACTCTTCGTAGAGCGACTGCGCGGCGTTGAGGGTGATATCGAGGCCCACGGTGTCGATGAGGGTGAGCGGGCCCATCGGGTATCCGCAGCCACCCTTCATCGCGGCGTCGATGTCTTCCTTTGTGGCATAGCCCGATTCGAGCATGCGCACCGCCGAGCACAGGTACGGGATGAGCAGCGCGTTGACGATGAAGCCGGCGCGGTCGCCCGCACGCACGGCGGTCTTGCCGAGCGTGTTCTGCGCGTAATCGAACACGGTGTCGGCGGTGTCGGCATCGGTGGTGAGTGCGGAGATGATCTCCACCAGCGGCATCACGGGCACCGGGTTGAAGAAGTGCACGCCCACGACCTTGCCGGGCCGCTTCGTCGCCTGCGCCACCTTGATGACGGGGATGGACGACGTGTTGGTGGCGAGGATGCCTTCCGGCTTCACGATCCGGTCCAATTCGGCGAAGATTTCGACCTTGAGGGCCTCGATCTCCGGCGCCGCCTCGACCACGAGGTCGCGATCCGCGAACTCCTCGATGTCGGTGGTGACCCGGATCCGTGCGAGCACCGCGTCCGCGTCGTCCTGCGTGATCTTCCCCGACTTGACGCCGCGTCCGACCGACTTCGCGAGGCGCTCACGGGCAGCCGCAGCAAATTCCTCGGTGGTCTCCCGGACGAGGACGTCGCTTCCGGCCTTCGCGCAGACTTCGGCGATACCGGCACCCATGGTGCCGCCGCCGATCACGCCTACCTTTTCCACTGTCACTACGAGTTACTCCTGATCGGTGTGATGGTTCAGCGGTGTCAAACTACGCGGACTGCTCAGCGGAGCAGCGCGCGCGACATGACGACGCGCTGGATCTGGTTGGTGCCCTCGTAGATCTGGGTGATCTTGGCGTCGCGCATCATGCGCTCGACGGGGAAGTCGGTGGTGTAACCGGCACCGCCGAACAGCTGGACTGCGTCGGTGGTGACCTCCATCGCGACGTCCGAGGCGAAGCACTTCGCTGCCGCCGAGATGAAGCCGAGGTTCGGCTCGCCGCGCTCGGCGCGGGCCGCGGAGGTGTACACCATGAGGCGCGCGGCCTCGACCTTCATCGCCATGTCGGCGAGCATGAACTGCACCGACTGGAAGTTGGAGATCGAGGTACCGAACTGCTTGCGGTCCTTGGTGTATTCGATCGCGGCGTCGAGTGCGCCCTGCGCCAGGCCGACGGCCTGTGCGCCGATGGTGGGGCGGGTGTGGTCGAGCGTGGCAAGGGCGGTCTTGAAGCCGGTGCCGGGCTCGCCGATGATGCGGTCGCCGGGGATGCGGCAGTTCTCGAAGTACAGCTCGGCGGTGGGGGAGCCCTTGATGCCGAGCTTCTTTTCCTTGGGTCCGACGACGAAGCCTTCGTCGTCCTTGTGGACCATGAACGAGGAGATCCCGTTGGCACCCTTGTCGGGGTCCGTCACGGCCATCACCGTGTACCAGGTGGATTTCCCGCCGTTGGTGATCCAGCACTTGGAGCCGTTGAGGATCCAGTCGTCGCCGTCGGCCTTCGCGCGGGTGCGCATCGAGGCGGCGTCGGATCCTGCCTCACGCTCGGAGAGTGCGTACGAGGCCATGGCACCGTTGACGATGTCGGGCAGCACCTTGGCCTTGAGTTCGTCGGAGCCGCGGAGGATCAGGCCCATCGTGCCGAGCTTGTTGACGGCCGGGATCAGCGACGAGGAGCCGCAGACGCGGGCGACCTCTTCGATGACGATGCAGGTCGCGACGGAGTCGGCGCCCTGGCCTTCGAACTGCTCGGGGACGTGGATCGCGTTGAAGCCCGAACGGTTGAGGGCGTCGAGTGCTTCCTGCGGGAAGCGGGAGTTCTCGTCGACGTCCTTCGCGTGCGGCGCGATCTCCTTCTCGGCGAGGGCGCGGATCGCGGCGCGCAGTTCGTCGTGCTCGTCTCCGAGCTTGAAGAGATCGAAGTCGGGATTGAGGGCCACGGTGGCAAACTCCTAACGGCACTCGGTGCCATTAATCGGGTCGGATCCGCACCACCCTATCGACTGCAAGGGTGTGCGACGTCACGGAATTCTTCCATTTTACCTCGGGCACTGAGTGCCAGGTCAATGCCGGGGGACGTTCGTCACGAAGGCGGCGGGTTTTGTTCCAGCTCGCGGCGGACCTGCTCGGCCACATCGGCAGGCGACGCCCCGACTGGAAAGGTCACCACCGTGACGGCCCGCTGCGGCAGGTCGACGCCCGGGCGGGGGCCGGTGGCGGCCTGGGGTACCACGCCGAATGTCCGGCGAACCTCGTAGAGCGCTCGGCGCAGTTGCTCGGAGGTGGCCGTGTCGTCCCCCCGGATCATCGCCCGGAGCAGATAGTTGTGCGTCGCCGTCATCGCGGCCGTGAAACTCACGATGTGCACGGGCTTCGCCGAGGGCACCGCAGCCCGCAGGAAGTCGGTGAACAATCGTTCGTAGCGATACGTCGTGACCAGTTCGCGTTCGCGCAGCGCCGGTACCCGCTGCACCACGCGGTACCGCCAGACTGCCAGCTCACGCCGGTCGCGAAAATGCCCGAACACCAGTTCGGCGGCGTCGCAGGCCGCCAGCCACGGATCGGCGAAGTCACCCGAGAGGTACCCGGCGACCTGCTCGAGCAGCGATTCGTGGTCGGCGAAGATCACGTCTTCCTTCGACCGGAACTGACGGAAGAAGGTCCTGCGGGACACCCCGGCCGCCGCCGCGATCTGCTCGACCGTGGTGGACTCGTATCCGAATTCGGAGAACAGCCGGATCGCCTGGGTTACGACATGCACCCGGAACTGAGCCGGGTCGGGTCCTGCCGCCTCGGGACGGCGCGGGGTGCCGGTGCCTGATGTCATGACAGTCCAGTATTCAAGGTCGGCGCGTCGGGGATACACAGCCCCGCCGGTCTGCGCAGCAACATATGCCTACGCCGCACCGCCGGTCTACGCCGCGCAGCGTCCGCGACGCCGCAAAAGCAATGGGCACAGGACTCGGCGGACACAGGCACCTCCGGATGGTCTCGCGACCGGCGTTGCCTGTGATCGTCCCAATCCCGAACGGTACAGAGGTGACGAATCGCTGAATTCTGCCTTCGGGCGAGGTCTCACCTCGTCGCGCGGCTGCCGGTGCCACGGAAGAACGCGCGCAACCGCTGCACGACACGCCGGTGCCAGGCCACGCGCCCGGTCTCGGTCGCCGGCCGTTCGAGAACCCCGGTGCTGCCGGTTTCGGGGCGGCGCACCGGCCAGTTGTCGTCGATGTCGGTCACGTCGCGGCCGAGGCCACGGAGATATTCCGCGAAACTGCGCTGCCGCTCCGCGTGCCACGCGGCCTGGTCGGCCATGATGTCGAGGTCAGCCAGCTGGGGGTACTTGTCGATGAGCGCACGAGTCAGGTGACCGGCGGCGAGCGCGTCGGCCTCCGCTTCGTGGGGGCTGGCGAGCTGGACGCCGTAGACCTCGCAGACCGCCTGAAGTGTGCGCCTGCCGCTGCGTGTGCGGTCCATCTCGCGATCGATGACGTACGGGTCCACGACCGTGCCGATGTCGAGCTCCGGTAACCCGAGTCGCCGGCCTTCGGCATCGAGGATCGTCAGGTCGTAGCTGGCGTTGAACGCGACCACGATGTATCCGCGCTCCCACGCGTCGCACACCGCCTGCCGGATCTGGCGATACCCGGCGAGGTAGTCCATGCCCTCTGCGCGGGCGCGCTCGGTGCTGATGCCGTGAATGGCGGTGGTTTCGGGCGGTATCGCGATGCCGGGGTCGAGCAGCCACGAACGGGACTCGATCTTGTCACCGTCGAAGGTGGCCACGCAGGCAGCGACGATGCGTGCCGTGCGGGGATCACGGTCGGTGGTCTCGAGGTCGAATGCGCAGATCGGTCTGTCTGGCCAGTGCGTCATCCGGGTCCTCGCGTTCATGTGATCGGTCAGTGCTGCCTACAGCCCGCATTGTTGCCGGGGGCACCGACACGACCGTGGTGCCGCGAGGTGGCGAGCGATGCCTCAGAACGAATCGGTGCACACCACGAAGTTGCGTTCCTCGTAGACGTATCCGGCGTCCGAGGACGAGCACTCGTTCACATCGGAGGTGCCGATGAGGATCTCGCTGACCTTTTCGCCCAGGATCGCGGTCGCGGAGCAGTCGATCCGCTGGGGATCCTCTCCGCCCAGGTCCATGCACTCGCCGACTTTCCAGTCGATGTCGAGGCACAGGGCACCCGTCTCGACGCCCCCGCGCGTCTCGAAGTACGTCTGGTCGATGTCCCCGGAGCACTCGTCGCTCGATGTGACGACATCCACGACCTTGTAGTTGGAGGTGCGACTACCGCAGTCGGCGTTGTCGATGGTGGCGTCGTCGACCGCACCCCCCAGTGCGACACAGTCCCCGGGCTCGACGTCGACTTCCAGATCCAGGTCTGCGGCCGTCGTGCCCGCGGTGGTCGGACGCGAGCTGGCCGGAGCCGGGGTGGCGGTCGTGCTCGCTACGGCGTCGGCGTCGGCGTCGGGCAGCGCGCGGCCCTCGGTCTCGGAAGCGCATCCGCCGAGTACGGCTACCGCCACCACCGTCACGAGAGCGAGTCCCGCCCGCCGGAGATTGGTCATGTGTGGAGGGTACGGAATGTCTGTTTCCGTCTTTCCGTCCAGGTCGCGAATTTCACGCGATCCCGAACGCGGAATGCCCCCCGGAGTGCGACCATGTGCGCATGGACCTCCCCGTGGCTCCACCCCTGGCACCGATGCTGGCGAAGGCGGCCACCGCGGTTCCGGCGCAACCCGACGACGGAACGGCCGTGTGGTCGTACGAGCCCAAGTGGGACGGCTTCCGGGCGATCGTGTTTCGCGACGGTGAGGAGGTGGTGTTCTCGTCGCGCGGTGGCAAGGATCTGGCAAGGTATTTTCCCGAACTCGTCGCGGCCGTGCGAGCGGAACTTCCCGCGAGGTGTGTCGTCGACGGTGAAATCGTCGTTCCGCGCGAGCGCGACGGGCTGACCCGGCTCGACTGGCAGTCGTTGTCCGAACGTATCCATCCCGCGGCGAGCCGGGTGGCACTGCTCGCCGAACAGACACCGGCCCAGTTCGTGAGCTTCGACCTGCTTGCACTCGGCGACGAGGACCTCATGGCCAGTCCGTTCGCCGACCGTCGTGCACGGTTGCGCGACGCGCTCGGAGGAGGCCCCAGCTGTCACGTCACGGCGTCCACGACGGACGCCGCTACCGCGCAGCGATGGTTCGAAGAATTCGAAGGCGCCGGGCTCGACGGTGTGGTCGCCAAGCGACTCGACGGAATCTACCGCCCCGACAAGCGAGAGATGATCAAGCTCAAGCACGCTCGCACGGCGGACTGCGTTCTCATCGGGTATCGCAAGCACAAGAGTGTCGACGGTGTCGGTTCCCTTCTGCTCGGTCTCTATCACGACGGTGAACTCGCCATGGTCGGCGGCGCTTCCGCTTTCACCACCGCGCGGCGCAAGGCACTGCTCGCCGAACTCGAGCCGCTGCGTGTCGGTGCGGACGTCGTCGCCGAGGGAGAAGCGACCCGCTGGCGGTCGGGAGTGGATCGCAGTTGGGTGCCGTTGCGACCGGAGCGCGTACTCGAAGTGGCGTACGACCAGATGGAAGGCACGGCCGGAGCAGGGATGCGGTTCCGGCACGCCGCGCGGTTCCAGCGGTGGAGACCCGACCGGGACCCGGCAAGCTGCACTTACGATCAGCTGGACGTGCCCGTGCGATACGACCTGGGCGACGTGCTGGACCGGACGGAGGACTGATCGTGGCTGCCGAACGCTCGCCCGCAGAGGAACTCGACGTCGACGGAGTTCCTGTCCGGCTGTCGAATCCGGACAAGATCTACTTCCCCCGACTGGGCTCGTCCGGCGGCACGAAACGGCACCTGGTGGAGTACTACCGGACGGTGACCACCGAACTCGGTGCGCCACTGCTCGGCGCGCTGCGTGAACGGCCCACCCACCTCCAGCGGTTTCCCGGCGGCATCGACTCCGAGGAGATCTACCAGAAGCGGGCACCTGCCAAGCGGCCCGATCATGTCGCCACGTGCGAGATCACGTTTCCCTCGGGCCGTACCGCGGATGCGCTTCGCGTGCGCACGGCCGCCGACATCGTCTGGGCGGCGAATCTCGGCACGGTCACCTTCCATCCGTGGGCGGTGCGCTGTGGCGACGTGGACCGGCCGGACGAACTCCGCATCGATCTCGATCCGCCCGACGGGACGGGATTCGGTGCGGCACGTGCCGTCGCACTCGACGTGGTGCGGCCCCTGCTCGATGAACTGGGGCTCACCGGATTCCCCAAGACGTCGGGGGGTCGCGGCCTGCATGTCTACCTGCGGATCGTGCCGGAGTGGGATTTCGTCGGTGTGCGACGCGCCGGTATCGCACTCATGCGCGAAATCGAGCGTCGCAGCGACGGGCGCGCGACCACCTCGTGGTGGAAGGAGGAGCGGGGTGACCGCTTGTTCCTCGACTACAACCAGAACGCCCGTGACAAGACCATCGCCTCGGCCTATTCGGTGCGGCGGACGCCCATCGCCACCGTATCGACCCCGCTGACCTGGGACGAACTCGTCGACGCCGAACCGGACGACTTCACCATCGCGACGGTGCCGGAATTGCTCGCGCGCCGCGGCGATCCGATGTCCGCACTCGACGATCACGCTCACTCGCTCGATGTGCTGCTCGAGATGGCGGACCGGGATGCCGCCGACGGACTCGGCGATCTGCCGTATCCACCGACCCATCCGAAGATGCCCGGTGAACCCAAGCGGGTGCAGCCGTCGCGGGACACGGACCGGAAGACCACCGGCTGAGAGCACCGGCACGATCCGCCTCGTTCGCCCGGTCCGGACCGGCTGCCGAATCGGTCCCTGCTCGTTACCTCGTCGGAAGATCAGCTTCCCGGGATTTCCATAGACTGTGCGGGAACCTGTTCGCCGGAGTTTCGGGAGGATCGTGTCTGTGTCTCGCACGTGGATGTCGGGTCGGCTGTTCGGTGCCGGTGTGATCGGCGCCGCCGTCGTGGGGGCAGGTCTCCTCGTTCCGGGATCCGCGCTCGCCGTGACCACGTGCGCGGCACCGCCGGGAGGCCCGGCGGAGGTGACTCGGGTCGACGGCGCCGCGGCATGTGGCGCGACCACCGACGGGACGGGCGGTGCCTGGAGCCTCGGTGAGTCCGGCGTCGGATTCGCGGATGCCGGCGCCGGCGCGACGGTCGGGGCGGCAGGGTTCGCCGGTGGAGTCGGCGCGGGCGAGAGCCGTGGCGGACGACTCCTCGCGGTCGGATACGGGTTCGAGTCCCTCGCGCTGGGGTTGCTGGACGAGCCCGGCACCGCCCTGGTCGTGACGGGTCCTCGATCCCAGGCTTTCGTCGGTGACGCCGACGATCCGGTGCTGTGTGAGGGTGAGCTGGCCGCGACGATCAACCTCGCGACCGGGTCGGGGTGCGTCGTGGCCGGTGCCTTTCGCTACGTGACCCCGGCCGCCCCCTGATTCCGCGGGCACGGGTCGTATTGCCACGTCCGTAGTCCGCGCCTTCGGGGCGCGCGCCGACGACACCGGATTGGGAATACAAACAGCCTGTACGGAAAGCCTTCCGTTCATTGCCCTCCGCACGTAGCCTTTCGGCACATGTCGAGGGGAGGATGTCGATGACGACCGGAGCGGTGCTTGCCGCGGAGGGGCACGACGACCACCTGTCGCGGACCGAGATGCATGTCGATCCGCGGTTCCTCCCGCTGGCCGACAGGTTCTTCGCGCTGTACACACAACCTCACCACGGCGGTGGAGCCCTCACCGCCTACCTGCACGGCGAGAAGGTCCTCGACGTCTGGGCAGGCTGGGCCGACCGCACGCGCCGGTGGACGCAGGACACGATGGCGCTGTCCTTCTCGACGGGCAAAGGCGTCGCGTCCACCGTCGTGCACCGTCTCGCCGAACGCGGACTGATCGACTACTTCGCCCCGGTCGCCCAGTACTGGCCCGAGTTCGCGGCCGGCGGCAAGGGATCTCTCACCGTCGCAGACGTCATGACGCATCGGGCCGGATTGCACCGCGTCCGTGGGCTCGTCCCCGGAAAAAGGGGCATTCTCGACTACGACGCGACCGTCGCCGCGCTTGCTGCGGCCACCCCCGACCGTCGGAGAATGTCGGGTTCGGGTTACCACGCCGTGACCTATGGCTGGCTGGTCGCCGAAATCGTCCAGCGCGTAACCGGGTTGCCGTTCACCGAAGTCGTCGACCGTGAGATCGCGCAGCCCCTCGGGTGTCAGGACTTCTGGTACCGGGTCCCGCACGACGAGCGCGGCCGCATCGCACGACTGTTCCCGCGGATCAATCCGGTGGGGCTCGACTGGGGTGTCAGTGCGTCCGTCCTGTCGCGGGTCGCGCCGACGCGGGGCCTGGTCGAAGCGGCGATGCCCGCGGGTTTCGACGAACTCGTTCGCGATCCGGCGGTGCACGATTCGGTGATGCCGGGCTGGAACGGCGTCTTCACCGCACGGTCGCTCGCTCGTATGTACGGCGCGATCGCGGGTGGCGGCACGATCGACGGAGTGAAGTTCCTCGATCCGTCGACCATTGCCGCGATGGACGAGGTGCGGTTGCGCAGCCGCGACTACGTGCTCGGCGTGCCGATGGCGTGGCGTCTCGGCTATCACCAGCCGATATTCGCCAGCCGCGAGCGCCCGCGCGGCGCGTTCGGTCACTACGGGGTCGGTGGTTCCGGAGCATTCGCCGATCTGGATTCGGGAATGTCGCTCGCATTCGTCACCAACCGCCTCGGCGTGGGCGCGATGCCCCTCGGCGACCTGCGCCTTGCCCGGCTCGGCGCCCTGGCGCGCGACTTGGCTCGCCTGGCCTGACGACGCAGCGGTCTCTCCGGCCGATGTCTTGCCATTTTCGCGGATTCCGGCACGCGGACCCAGCGTGAGCGGGAGTATCCGACCAGGACACGGACCGGTGTTCGGTGGCGATGCAAGGAGCGGTGGGAATGAACCACGTCTATCGAGTGATCGAAGTGGTCGGCTCGTCGACCACCGGGGTGGACGACGCGATCGCGAAAGCGGTGGCGCGGGCGGCGGAGAAGACGCGGCATCTCGAATGGTTCGAAATGGTCAATGTGCGCGGTCACATCGACGACGGAAAGGTCGCTCATACCCAAGTCACGCTCAAGATCGGATTCAGGATAGAGTCGGGAGACGAGTTGGCGCGTTGAGGTCATTCTCGAGCACTGAAATGCCCTGCTAGAGTGACGATAACGACGTTCTCGACCAGACTTGCAACGTGTTATAGTCTGGGGCCCCGATCGTCGTACCCCACCGGCACTTTCAGGCAGGTATCCACTGTGGCTTATGTGATCACCCAGGCATGTTGCAACGACGTCTCGTGCGTCGAAGTCTGCCCGGTCAACTGCATCCATCCCACGCCCGACGAAGCGCCGTTCGCTACGACGGAGATGCTCTACATCGATCCCGATACGTGCATCGACTGCGGGGCGTGCGTCGACGAGTGCCCGGTCGACGCCATCGCGGCCGACAACGAGCTCACGCCCGCCCAGGAGCCGTACCTCGAAATCAATGCCGAGTACTACCGGCGTTACCCGATCGGACCGGACTGGCCGGAGCTGCGGTCGCGCCGCAAGATCCCTGCCGACCTCGGAACGCTGCGGGTCGCGATCGTCGGATCCGGGCCCGCGGCCTGCTACGCCGCACAGGAACTGACTTCGCATTCGGCCGTGCAGGTCGACATCTTCGATCGGCTTCCGACGCCGTTCGGCCTGGTCCGGGCCGGCGTCGCGCCGGACCACCAGAGCACCAAAGGCATTGCCAACGTCTTCCGCAGTGCCATCGGCCACAAGAACACCCAGTGCTACTTCAACGTCGAGGTGGGTACGCACATCACCCACGAGGAACTGCTCGCGCACCACCACGCCGTGCTCTACGCCGTCGGCGCGTCCAGCGATCGGCGCCTCGGCGTTCCCGGTGAAGATCTGCCCGGCTCGTTCGCTGCCACCGAGTTCGTCGCTTGGTACAACGGCCATCCCGACTATGCCCACCGCACATTCGACCTTTCCGGCGAACGCGCGGTGATCATCGGCAACGGCAACGTGGCCCTCGACGTCGCGCGTGCTCTCGTGATGAACCCGGACGAACTCGCCCGCACCGACATGGCCGAGCACGCCGTCGAAGCGTTGCGCAACTCCGCAATCCAGGAAGTAGTGGTCGTGGGCCGGCGCGGTCCCGCCCAGGCGGCCTACACGAACCCGGAACTGCTCGCACTCGGCGGCCTCGACGGCGTCGACGTGATGGTCGATCCCGCCGAACTCGAACTCGATCCCGCGAGCCGCGCCCTCGTCGACGACCCCGATGTCGAACCCCGCATCGCACTCAAGGTCCGGCAGGTCGCCGAGTACGCGAAGACGAGCCCGACGCCCGGCAACAAGCGAATCGTCCTTCGCTACCTCGCGTCGCCTGTCGAGATCACCGGGGACGACGCCGTCACATCGATCACCCTCGAACGCAACGAACTGGTCGAGGTCGACGGACGCCTCGAAGCCCGGCCCACGGGCGACACCGACACGCTCGGCGCAGGACTGGTCCTGCGTTCGATCGGGTACCGGGGCACCCCCGTCAAGGGCGTGCCGTTCGACGAGCGCCGAGGAGTGCTCCCGAACCACCTCGGCCGCGTCCTCGACCCCGAGACCGATGAGCCGGTGCCGGGTGTCTATACCGCCGGATGGATCAAGCGTGGTCCGAGCGGCGTGATCGGCACCAACAAGCAGTGCTCCAACGAGACCGTCGAGCAGATCCTCGACGACTTCATCGCCGGAAAGCTGCCCGAGCCCGTCGCGGATCGCGAGAAGCTTGCGACCCTCGTCGCCGAGCGGCGGCCCGAGTTCGTCGATTACCGCGGGTGGCAGCAGATCGACAAGCAGGAGAAGTCGCGCGGATCGGCGGCCGGCCGGTCTCGTCTCAAGTTCGTATCGGTGGAGGAATTGCTCGCGGCATCGCGAACCGGCTCCTGAATGCGTTAACGTTCCACAAGCGTCCGACCTGGGGCGATGCGGGTTTTATGGATACCCGAATTGCCCGGGTCGAGTTTGCGCGTGTCTAATAAGAAGTAACGAAAGCGTCGCGACGGGGAATTAGGGTCACGACGCACCGTCCAACGATGGGTTGTGGAATGGTCGAAAAGCATGTCTTGTCGAACCGTCGCCGCCGGGCTGGACGCCGGTCCGCACGCGTAGCGATCGCATTCGCCGGTGCCGCCGCAGTCGCCCTCACCGCCGCCGGCACCGCCGCCGCAGTGCCGTTGTGGCCGGGTGGGCCGGAAGTACCGAGTGTCGAGGACGTCATCCGGAGCGTCGTCCCGCAGGGGCCGGGGGCGCCCCAGTTGCCGCCGCAGCTGCTTCCCGAGCAGCCCGCTCCGTTCTCGGCCCCGTCGGTGAACCCGTCGAACGGTGAGACGGTCGGTGTCGCGCAGCCGATCATCATCCGTTTCAACGAGGCCGTCGGCGACCGCGCCGCCGCCGAACGTGCCATCCGCATCACTTCCCAGCCGCCGGTCGACGGCCATTTCTACTGGGCATCCGACAGCCAGGTGCGCTGGAAGCCGTTCGAGTTCTGGCCGGCGAACACGTCGGTCACCGTCGCGGCCGGTGACTCCCGGTCGTCGTTCACGATCGGTGACGCCCTTGTCACGGTGGCGGACAACAACACCAAGACGATCACGGTCACCCGTAACGGTGAGGTCGTGCGGACGATGCCGACGTCGTTCGGCAAGCCCGGCCACGACACTCCGAACGGCACCTACATCGTCGGTGACAAGTTCCGCGACATGTACATGGACTCGTCGACCTACGGGGTGCCCGTCGACAGCCCGGAGGGTTACCGCACGTACGTCGAGTACGCGACCCGCATGTCCAACAGCGGCATCTTCCTGCACGCGGCGCCGTGGTCGGTGGACGCACAGGGCAACACGAACGTCAGTCACGGCTGCCTCAACGTGAGTACCGAGGACGGCAAGTGGTTCTTCGAGAATTCGAAGAAGGGTGACCCCGTAATCGTGCAGAACACCGCCGGCGGCACCCTCAACGGCTGGGACGGCCTCGGAGACTGGAACCTCTGAGTTTCGGCCCCACCGGGTTGTCGTCTGCACGTATCTCGCCCGACGCCTCCTCCTTCCGGCACCGTCTACGGTCCGGAAGTGCAGGGGGCGTCGGGCTTTCGTGTCGGTTCGGCGAGCACCGCGATCAGGTGGGCGAAAACGGTTCGGCGATCACGAGCGCGGGCCCGTAGGCATCGCGCTGTTCGGCGGCCAGTCCGGAATCCGACACGAGCGTGTCGATGTCCTCGACCGCGGCAACTTTCGCAAGCGCACGGTGCCCGAACTTCGAATGGTCGGCGACGAGCACTGTGCGCGCCGCAGCCTGGATCAAGGCCCTCTTGATCGGAACCTCGAGCGTGTTGGTGTTCGTGATGCCCGCCGTCGGATCGATCGCGTCGGCGCCGAGGAACGCCCAGTCCGCCGAGTACGACGACATGAACCGGACGGCGTGCTCGCCGACGAGTGTGAACACCGAACCGAGCAGTTCGCCGCCGGTGACGAGTAGCCGTACTTCGGGAAAGCTCGCCACGTACTTGGCGATCCGCAGATCGTTGGTGATGACGGTCAGCGACGTGCGACGACGCAACGCGACAGCCACTTCGTAGGTGGTCGATCCGCTGTCGAGAATCACGCTGTCCCCGTCGGAGACCATGGCCGCTGCGACGGCGGCGATCGCCGCCTTCTCGGCCCGGCGCACGTCCTTTTTCACCGCGTAGGGGACCTCGGGCCCGGCGCCCTCCACCGGGCGTGCGCCGCCGTGGGTGCGTTCGACCTTTCCTTCGCGGGCGAGCGCGTCGAGGTCCCGCCGGATCGTGGATGTGTCGACGCCCAGGTCGCCGGCGAGCGTTTTCGCGTCGACATAGCCGTCGGCCATCAGTCGGTGGAAGATCTCACGTCGCCGTGCACTCGCGGACACGAATACTCCTCCGGATTCTGCTGGGATGCTGCGCGGTTCGGGCTGCGCGTTCATGTTGTGCATCTGGGATGCCCGCGGGGAGATCACGCGGTTCGGTTGTGCGGAACGATCGCACGACGATAGCGCACCCATAGCCGTGCACGCACAGATATTGACACAAACACCAGGAAATGTGCATTATTTCGTGCAGTATATGCGCGAATTTGCGTGATCATTATGAGCATCACCAGGGCCGCCGAGGCTCCGGGCGCCGGGTCGACGATGCCCTCCTCTGTGGCGAGGCGATGTCGACGTGGAGGCGGACGGACATGCTGAAGTTGGGATACAAGGCGTCGGCGGAGCAGTTCGGGCCGCGTGAGCTGGTCGAACTCGGGGTGCTCGCCGAGGCGCACGGGATGGATTCGGCGACGGTGTCGGATCATTTCCAGCCGTGGCGGCACAACGGTGGGCATGCCCCGTTCTCGCTGGCGTGGATGACCGCGGTGGGCGAGCGCACCGAGCGGTTGCAGTTGGGGACGTCGGTGCTGACTCCGACGTTCCGGTACAACCCGGCGGTGATCGCGCAAGCGTTCGCGACGATGAGGTGTCTGTATCCGGGGCGGGTGTTTCTGGGCGTGGGGACCGGTGAAGCACTCAACGAGATCGCGACGGGCTATTCGGGGCAGTGGCCGGAGTTCAAGGAGCGGTTCGCGCGTCTTCGTGAGTCGGTGGCGTTGATGCGGCAGTTGTGGCTGGGAGATCGGGTGGATTTCGAGGGGGAGTTCTATTCGACGAAGGGGGCGTCGATCTACGACGTGCCCGAGGGTGGGGTTCCGGTGTATGTGGCTGCGGGTGGTCCGGTGGTGGCGCGGTATGCGGGCCGGGCGGGGGATGGGTTCATCTGCACGTCGGGTAAGGGCATGGAGTTGTATACGGAGAAGTTGTTGCCGGCGGTGGCGGAGGGTGCGGCGAAGGCCGAGCGTGATGTCGCGGGGATCGACAAGATGATCGAGATCAAGATTTCGTACGACACCGATCCGGAGTTGGCGTTGGAGAACACCCGGTTCTGGGCGCCGTTGTCGTTGACGCCGGAGCAGAAGCACAGCATCGATGATCCGATGGAGATGGAGGCGGCGGCGGATGCGTTGCCGATCGAGCAGGTCGCGAAGCGGTGGATTGTGGCGTCGGATCCGGATGAGGCGGTGGAGTTGGTGCGGGCGTATGTGGATGCGGGGTTGAATCATCTGGTGTTTCATGCGCCGGGTCATGATCAGAAGCGGTTTTTGGAGTTGTTCGAGCGGGATTTGGCGCCGCGGTTGCGCGCACTCGCCTGACCGGGAGGAACGAATGAACGAGATATCCTCGGCAGCAAAAACTTTGACGGAACTCCCGGAGTGGCAGAAGTTGGTCGATCATCGCGCGGAGGTCGAGGGGATGCATCTGCGGGAGATGTTCGCCGCCGATCCCGGCCGCGCCGACGCGATGACCGCTGCCGCCGGGGATCTGGTGGTCGACTACAGCAAACACCGGGTCACCGCCCGCACCATCGAGTTGCTGCTCGATCTGGCCCGGGCGGTCGGGCTCGAGGCGGCCCGCGAGGCGATGTTCACCGGCGAGCACGTCAACGTCACCGAGGACCGGGCGGTGCTGCACACCGCGTTGCGGTTGCCGCGGTCGGCGCGGTTGGTTGTCGACGGGCGTGAGGTCGTCGCCGAGGTTCACGAAGTGCTCGACGCGATGGGGGAGTTCACCGATCGGGTGCGTGACGGCCGGTGGCGGGGGGCGACCGGGGAGAAGATCACCACGGTGGTCAACATCGG
>NZ_JBHWWX010000041.1:0-40766 GCF_042730335.1 Rhodococcus sp. NPDC060084 | reverse complement strand
GGCCCGGCCTCGACGAACCGAGGCCGGGCCTGCCGTTTCGGGCGCCGGGTGTGCCCGGCTCACCGCGTCAGATCTTGTCGCGCGACATGGCCTCGACGATTCGCTCGGTCTGCGCGTTGCCCTCCAGGAGCTGACGCACCAGCCACAACCTCAGAACCTTTGCAACCACCGACGCCACGTAGACGGCCGCGCCGACCAGCGTGAGCGCGATGAATCCCATGCTCAGCAGCTGATACGAGGCGATGTCTCGCAGGTCCGACAGCGTCAGCGACGCGATGTAGACGACGAATGCGGCTGCCACCCCGATGATCATCAGCACCATGCCGGCAATCCGGCCCTTCCCGCCGGATCCGTTGCTCGTGGTGCCCAGCCCCAGGGCAGCCACATCCTGCTTGAATTGCTCACGTCGTTCGTCGACCGCAGTGGTCATCGTCATCCTCCTAGGTAGCTGGTAGACAGTTCTTCTTCGATCTCCGCCGGATCGCCCGCGCGCACCACGCGTCCCTGCAGCATCAGCGCGGCACTGGTGGCGATGGGCAGGACGGCCCGAGCGAACTGTTCCGCAACGAGAATCGAGACCCCTTCCGCCGCAAGCTCCCCCACGATGTCATAGATCTGCGAGACGATCCGGGGTGCCAGGCCCATGGACAGTTCGTCGAGCAGCAACACCGTGGGATTCGTCCCGAGCGCCCGCGACAACGCAAGCATCTGCTGTTCTCCACCCGACATCGATCCCGCCAGCTGAGTCCGGCGTTCACCGAGAATGGGGAACCGTGCGTAGGCCACGTCCTCGAGTTCGGCGAGCGTGACACCCGTGCCGGTGGCGATCCACAGGTTCTCTCGCACCGTCAGGTTGGGGAAGACCCCTCGCCCCTCCGGAATCGAGCAGACCCCCAGGCGGGCCAACTCGGCTGCCGATGCCCCGTTCACGACATGTCCGCCGAGCCGGAACTCACCGGACGACACCGGGTGGATGCCGGAGCACACCTTCAGCGTCGTCGTCTTGCCGCCACCGTTGGGTCCGAGCAGCGCGACGACCGCTCCCGGTGCGAGGGCGAGGTCCACCCCGTGGAGCACCTCGATGGAACCGTATCCGGCACGGACGCCGGACAGTTCGAGCAGCGGTTCGGGGCTCATACCGCCTCCTTCTCGGTTCCGATGTAGGCGTTGATCACGGTGGGATCGTTCTTGATCTCGTCGGGGATCCCGCTCGCGAGCACCGCACCGTAGTCGAGCACATGGATCGTGGAGCAGATCTTCATCACCAGCGGAATGTCGTGTTCTACCAAGCAGATCGCGAGCCCGTCGTCGGCCAGACCGGTGAGCAACGCGGCGAACTCCTCGGTTTCCTGCTCCGTCTGACCGGATGCCGGTTCGTCGAGCAACAGGATCTGCGGATCGGTCATCAGTGCCCGCGCCACCTCGACGACACGAGCCCGCCCGGTGGGGATGTCGGACACATCCTGATCCGCGATGTCGCTCAGACCCGTAAGTCGAAGCAGCCGATCGGCTTCCGCTTCTACGTCGATCCGCCCGCGCGAGTTCGCATTGTGGATGTCGCCGGCCACCCGCAGGTTGTCCCGCACCGACAGCGACACGAACAGTTCGAGACGCTGGAAGGTGCGCGCGAGCCCCATTCGTGCCCGCTTGTACGGCGGCAGGGTGGTCACATCGCGACCGTCGACGAACACTCGGCCCGCGGTCGGCTTCTGCAGGCCGGTGACGGTGTTGAACAGCGTGGTCTTGCCGGCGCCGTTCGGTCCGATCAATCCGGTCACGGTGCCGCGCCCGATTTCGATACTCACGTCCTTCACGGCGACGTGGCCACCGAATCGGACGGTGATACCGCGTGTTTCGAGGATCGGCGTGTCAGCCATTGGTGACCAGCTCCTTGTCCGCCCGGACAGGCGGGGTCGACAGGTAATCCGAGATCCCGAGTTCACGATCGATCTCGTCACGTGCCTCGGCGCTGTACGGCTCGTCGAGCCCGATACGTTCCGGGATCAGCGGGCGACGTCGCGCGGCCTCTTCTTCGCCGAGCACCGCCTCCGGCATCAGCCACTGGCCCATCACCGGCAGCATGAACACCGTCGCAATCGTGATCGACGCGAACCACCAGTTGTCGAGTACTCCGACGAGCGCGAGCAGGTACGACACCAGCACCACCGCGGCGCCACCCACCAGAACAGGCTTCGCGTTCGCGAGGTGACGGTAACCCTCGACGACCTGGTGGACGCTGCCACTGGGGTTGGCCGCCACGCCGATGCCGATCAGTGCCGGGCTCACCGCCGCGACGTGCCCGAGGAACGTCCACATGCCCGCAAGGTCCGGCTGTGCGGACGCGAGGTTCGAGAACGAGGTCATGATGACCGCGAAACCGACGCCGGACATCAGACCGCCGAACAATGCGCCCGACACGTAACCGATACCCGCGACCACGGTGAGCATCAGCAACGACAGACTCACCATGATCGAGAAGCTCTCGTTGGACACCGATCCCATCGCACTCGCCATGAAAAGGCCGCCGAGGCCCGCGATACCGGCCGAGAGTGTGAAAACGCCGAGCTTGAGCCGCACGAGACTCTGGCCGAGCATCGCCGACGCGGCGGGACTGTCCTTCATCGCGGCGAGCCGACGACCGTAACCGCTGTTGCGCAGAGCGATGACGCCGACGCCGAGCACCGCGAAGATCACCGTGACCGTCATCAGGAAGGTGGTGTCGTCGCGCAGGTCGAGCGGCCCCACCTTCAGCGGCGGAATAGCGATGTTCCCGTCCGTGAAGATGGAGAACTTGATACCGAACAGCTCGTGCACGGTGGTGTCGCGCAGCACCATGTTGGACAGGAACACCCCGAACGCCATGGTGGCCAATGCCAGATAGAGTCCCCGGAGCCGCAGGGCCGGCAGGGCGATGAGGCCGCCGACCACCGCCGTCGCCGCGACACCGAGGGCGATGCCCCACAGGTTCAGATGGGCGGCGAGCCCGCTGCCGGAAATCCCGAAGTGGAAGGCGACGATGGTCGCGATTGCGCCGAAAGACACCGGTGCCAGGTTCATCTCGCCCGCATAACCGGTCAGCAAGGTCAGCGACAGCGCGATGATCGCGAAGGTCATGCCGATGGTCAGCGTGGTGATTGCCGAGGTGACCATCAGAAGCCGGATCGCGTAGACGATCACCACCAGAGCCACCGCCCACGCGACAGCCTTGCGCACCGACGGCACGTGGTAGCGCTCCCTGGTTCGGGTGACCGCTCCGCGCAGACGGTCCTGCGGCAGCACGATGAGCACGACGAACAGCGCGATCATGGGCAGGGACACCCGCAGGTTCGACGTCCACGTCCACGCCGTCGGGAAGTACGCGAGCACGTAGGTCGCGGCCAGGCCGAGGAACAGAGCACCGGCGAAGGTCCGCGGAATACTCCGCAACCGGCCGAACATCGCGGCGGCGAACGCATCGATCACCAGCAGCGTCAGCATGTTCGCCTCGAGGGTGCCGCCGTTGATCGGGGTCACCAGGATGCCGGCGAGCACGGCGAGCGTCGAGCCCAGCATCCACGACAGTGCGGCGAGCCGGTCCGGGTCGTGTCCGTTGAGCCGCAACAGATCCGGATCGTCGACCACGCCGCGCATGGCCACACCGGAGCGGGTGCGGGTGAACATGACCCGCAACCCGATCGCGATGAGGACAGCGACCGCGATGCAGATCAGTTCGTGGTATCGGATTCCCACCCCGAAGATGTCGATCTTGGCTTGGTCGCCGAAGAACATCGTCATCGTCCGGGCTTGCTCGGGATGCCAGAACCAATGTGACACCGACAGCATGCCGAGCAGAATCGAGACCGTGACGACGATCTTGGTGACCTCTGCCGTGTTGCGCATGCCGCGCATGATGAGGACGTAGAGCGCCAGCCCCATCAATGGTCCGAGGACTCCGAGCACGAGAAGCAGCGCCACCGGGGTGGGCAGTCCCCAGCCGTAGCGGAATTGCCAGTATGCGAACGCCCCGAGCATGGCCTGCGCACCGTGTGCGAAGTTGAAGATGCCCGACGTGTTGTAGGTGAGAACGAGGCCCGACGCGGCGATGGCGTACACCGATCCGAGCACCAACCCCACGATCGTGAAGGTCAGGAAGGTATCCATGCAAGTACCTCTGCTCGAGGGTACCGGCGGTCGCGAATCACGCCGCCGGCACCGGTCGAACGGATCAGGCGGTCGGCCTGATGACGTTCGGGTTCAGGTATTTCGTGGAGATGCGGTCCGGGCCCAGGTCGGTGCCCCATGTCTTCGCGTCGGTGGCGACGAGATACCGGTCGTCACATTTGAATTCGGCGGCTTCCGCGGGGAACGCCTGTGAGTACTCAGCGCCCTTCAGGGACACGACGAGACCGCACGTGGCGGGCATGTTGTTGCCCGGATCGGTGACGGCGTGCAGTCCGCCGCCGTCCCACTCGTGGATCTGCGAGAGTTGGTCGACCATGCACTGGCGGGTCAGGTCCGATCCGCATTCCTTCGCGGCCGTCGCCCACAGCAGGAACGACGAGGTGGCCTGCATACCGAGGAGTGCGGTCTTGCCGCCGGCTTCGGCGACGAGTTCGGTGTACTTCTTCACCGCCGGGACGGCGTCCGTGTTCTCGAGCATCTGGAACGTCATGCCGGCATGCATGTTGTCGAGCAGTCCGGTCTCACCGTTCCAGGTGGGAACGGCATTGGCGTACCAGGTGGCCTCGCCGAGGAGGATCGGATCGATGCCGACCTGGTCGAGCGCCTTGACGAAGTTGAACTCGGCGGGCACCGGCGAACGTGAGGTCCACAAGCCCTTGGCACCGCACTGCTTGATCTTCTCGGCGAACGGGACGTAGCTCGATTCGCCGTCGTAGTTGAGGGTGACACCGCAGTTCTTCAGCGTGAATCCGGCCGCTGCGGCGATCGAGCGAGCCTTGGTGTTCGCGGTGATGATCGTGGGCATCGTGCTGTCGATGACATCGAATTCACCGACGAGTTCGGGGTACATCTCCGCGATCTGGAACCACTGCGACCCGTTCGCGTAGTCGACGGGGAACGGAACACCCTGATAGGTCATCGGCCCGTTCGCCGCGTCGGGCGAGACGGTGAATGCCGGGACGGCCGCGAGGTTGCAGGCGACCCGGGTCTGTTCCGAGGTCTGATCCATCGCGAACCCGTGGCCCACCAGCATGAACTCGGAGGCGCATGCGTTCTGCATGACAGCGTTGGCCTGCGTCATCGCGGCATCGAAATGGGTGCCCACGATCCGGCGGCCGTTGATGCCGCCCTGCTCGTTGCACCAGTCGATCATGGCGGCGACGGCGTCGCCCATCTCCTTGTTCAGGCCGGGGCTCTTCGCGAACCCACGGTCGTCTCCGTAACCGATACGGATTTCGGTATCGCTCACACCCTGGTCGGTGGACCCGCCGGCATCACCTGCACCACAGGGCGATTCGAGAGTTCCGAAGGTCGCCTCCGATGCCGCGGCCGACTGGCCGGCGACAGTAGGCGATCCGGCGGACACGACTGCCTCGCCTTCCCGGTCGGAGGCACAGGCGGACGTCACCACCATCGCGGCCGCCAAGGCCGCCACCAGTTTCGTAGTAGAACTGCGTTTCACTGCGAGGTCTCCTTGGTCTCGACCGAGCCCCGCTCGAATACAGTGGACGGCGAGGGCCGAAGCATCACATCGGCGTGTCGGGTGACGCGAAGGTAGCCAGCGCATCGTGCCCGACCTCGGGCACTCCCGGTGAGTGAGACCTGATAGTGACCGTCACCACAGGTCCATCCACTCAGTGGTACGGCTCACTTCCGGGAAGGTGGGCGGCGTGGCATCTTGTGCGTCACGTGACACGAGTAGTCGTCGGCAACCGGAAAGGCTCGTCCATGACAGCACCCGCAGATCTCCAACAGATGCTGATTCAAGTCACTTCGAAACTCACCGGGCCCGGTGGACGATTCGAGGTCGTCGAAGAGAACGTGCGCGGAAACCGGATGCCGGTGATCCGGAATCGGGACCGGAAGGTCGGCGATCTCGTCGCCGCGTCGAGGGCGTGGGGTGACCGGGACTACCTGATCACGCTCGATCGACGGATGTCGTTCGCCGAGCACGCCGACGCTGTGGCGGCGGTGGCCACCGCGATGCGCGACGAGTACGGCGTCGGCAAAGGCGACCGGGTCGCGCTCCTCGGCGCCAACTCCCCCGAGTGGATCGTCGCCTTCTGGGCGTCGCAATGCCTGGGTGCCGTCGCCGTCGGCCTCAACTCCTGGTGGACGGCGTCCGAACTCGCCTACGGTGTCGACCTCGTGCGGCCGAAGGTCGTCGTGACGGACGCCAAGCGTGCCGACGTGCTCGCCCAGACGGGCCTGTCGGGGTTCACGGTCCTCACCGTTGAAGACGACCTGCCACGGCTGGTCGCCGAGCGGACCGGAGCAGAACTTCCCACGTCCGACGTCGACGAGGACGACCCCGCCGTCATCCTGTTCACGAGCGGGACGAGCGGACGCCCCAAGGGAGCTCTGCATTCTCAGCGCAACCTGCTGGCCGTGGTGGACTACCACCGCTACTCGGACGCGATGGTCGCGCACATGTACGGCCGGACCTACGACGACTCCGTGCCCAGCGACAACCGGTATCTCCTGACCTCGCCGTTGTTCCACATCGCGAGCCTCCACAACCTCGCGGTGCCCAGGCTGGCCACGGGCAGTGCCGTCGTGATGACCGAGGGCCGCTTCGACGTCGATCAGGTCTTCGGGTTGATCGAGCGCGAGAAGGTCACCAACTGGGGTGCGGTGCCGACCATGGCCGCACGCATGCTCGAGCACAAGGACACCGACCGCTACGACCTGTCGTCGCTGTCTGCGTTCGCACTGGCCTCCGCGCCCTCGTCGCCGGCGTTCAAGAAGCGGCTGCGCGAGAAGTTCCCGTTTGCGGACCAGGCTCTTGTGGACAGCTACGGCCTCACCGAGTGCAGCACCGCGGTCGCCGTAGCCACCGCGGGCGAGCTCGAGGCGTTCCCCGGAACCCTCGGACGACCGATCCTCACCGTCGCGATGGAAATCCGCGATCCTCTCGGTGATGTGGTGCCCGAGGGCGTCGAAGGCGAAGTCTGCGTTCGCAGCCCGTTCGTGATGCTGGGGTACTGGGAGGACGAGGCGGCGACCGCCGCGGCGATCACGCAGGGCGGCTGGTTGCGCACCGGAGACTTCGGTGTACTCGAGCAGGGACGACTGAGGCTGACCGGCCGACGCTCGGATCTGATCCTTCGCGGCGGGGAGAACGTGTACCCCACCGAGATCGAGCAGGTGCTCGACGAGCATCCCGCAGTCCAGGAATGCGCGGTGGTCGGCGTCGATCACGAGGATCTGGGGCAGGAGGTGGCGGCAGTGGTCGTGCTCCGTCCGGGCTCCGACGTCAGTGAACAGGACCTGCGCGACTTCTGCGCGGAACGGCTCTCGTACTACAAGGTGCCCGCACACTGGCGGATCACCGGCGACGCACTCCCCCGAAACGCGACCGGGAAGATCCGGAGACGCGATGTGACCGTCTAGGAACGGGACGGCCGGCCACGGTCACCCTGCCCCGGCGAGCGGCCGCGTTGTTCGATTCCGAACAGCGCGGCCGCGTTGTCGTGGCACACCGCCCGAAGCCAGTCCGAATCCGGTGCGACACGTGCGAGTGCCTCCAGTTGATGGAGATACGTGTAGGGAATATTGGGGAAGTCGCTTCCGAGAAGGATTTTCGACCGCAGGACGTCGAGCCTCGGCAGAGCCTCCCGAGGAAACGGCGTGTCCTCCTCGACGAAGTCGGTGAACGCCATCGTGGTGTCCAGGTGGACCCGCTCGTACCTCTCCGCGAGATCGAGGAAGTCGACGTATTCGGGTAGCCCCATGTGCGCCACGATCACCGTGAGTTTCGGGTGCCGCCACAACAATTCAGCCATCGGCCCCGGTCCCGTATGGGTGCCGGGCGCCGGTCCCGACCCGCAGTGCACCACGATCGGCACCTCGGCGTCCTCGAGCAGGCCCCACACCTCGGTCAGCAGCGGATCGAGGGGTGTGTAGTCGCCGACCTGCAGGTGCGACTTGAACACCTTCGTCCCCGCGTCGAGCGCGGAGGTGACATACGCGCCCGCCTCTGGTTCGGGATAGAAGGTCGAGGTATGGAGGCAGCCGGGAGTGCGGGCGGCGAAATCGGCTGCCCACGAGTTGAGCCACGCCGCCATGTCGGGCTTGTGCGGGTACACCATCGAGGTGAAGCACCGCACCCCGAACGCCCGCAGTCGCTCGACCCGCTCTTCTTCGCTGGTCCGGTACGAAATCGGCCAGTGCCGGCCCACCAACGGCCCGGCCGAGTCGAAATATGCCCACACCTTGTCCATGACGCTGGTGGGCATGAAGTGGGTGTGCACGTCGACGAGTTCGTCGAGGCCGTGTTCCCGCCGGAACCGCGCGATCTGATCAACCTCGCTCATGCCGCGACCGTACCCGAGCGGCCCAGAGCGGCGTGCCGGGCCGCACGCCTCGTCAGAAGAGCGTGAGTTCGACGTCTCCGGCTCTCGCCGTCTCTGCCCGCGCCACCGCGCGCGGCAGCGGATCGGGTACCTCGATGGGCCCGGGCCGGGCCGCGACTTCCCGGGCCGCCTCGCCGGCGAGCGTGTCGGCGACTTCGTTGAAGTGGTTGCCGACATGGCCCCGTACCCAGCGGAACCGCACCGGTCCGGCGCGTTCGACGAGTTCGCGGTCGATGGCACGCACGAGTTCGATGTTCTTCACCGGCGATCCCGTGGACGTCTTCCAGCCCTTGCGTTTCCATCCGGGCAGCCACTCGGACGCACATTTGATGGCGTACTGCGAGTCGGATTCGATGATCATGGGTTCGGTACCGGGATGCGCACGCAGTGCCTCGAGCACCGCACGGAGTTCGGCGATCTGGTTGGTACCGGAGCGTTCACCCCCCGATGCACTCGGTCCTTCGTGATTGACCCACGCCCATCCGATGGCGCCACCTGGATTACGCAGGCAGGATCCGTCGGTGCTCACGATGATCATGTCGCCGACCATAGCCTTTCCGTCCGACACCGGGAAACCGTCGCGGCCGTCACAGAAGTCCGACCGCTACAGAGGTACGGTAGGTCGGTGACCGCGTCCGTCAACGATGCCGCACCTGTCGACACTCTCGTGAGGGTGCCCGGGCCCGTCGACGTCGCACAAACCCTACGCCCGCTGCAGCACGGACCCCGCGACCCCTGCCACCGCCGTGACGGAAGTGCCCTCTGGCGTGTGTCGCGCATGGAGACGGGTCCTGTGACCTACCGGATCACGCAGGCCGGGACCGATTCGGTCCGTTGTCTCGCGTGGGGCCCCGGCTCCGGGGAACTGCTCGATCGGCTTCCCGCTCTCCTCGGCGCCCACGACGACCCGTCCGGATTCGCTCCCGCTCATCCCGCGCTCGCCGAGGCGCACCGCCGCATGCCCGGTCTGCGCATCACCCGCACGGGCCGCGTACTCGAAGCACTCGTCCCCGCCGTCCTCGAGCAGCGGGTGCACGGCATCGCGGCGTTCGCCTCCTGGCGTCACCTGGTCACCCGCTTCGGGGAGCCCGCGCCCGGTCCCGCACCGCAGGGCATGCGGGTGCCGCCGAGCGCGGAGGCGTGGCGGCGGATCCCCTCGTGGGAGTTCCACCGCGCGAACGTCGACCCTGCGAGGGCGAAGACCATCGTGCGGTGCGCCCAGCTGGCCGACTCGCTCGAGCGTCTCGTCGACGACGATCCAGCGCGAGCGCGTCGCGCGCTGCGTTCGGTGCCCGGCATCGGGGTCTGGACGGCCGCCGAAGTCGCGCAGCGGGCCTTCGGCGACGCCGACGCCCTGTCTGTCGGCGACTATCACCTCGCCACGGTCGTCGGCTGGGCACTGCTCGGTTCGCCGCTCGACGACGCCGGCATGGTCGAGTACCTCGAACCCCTTCGGCCGCATCGGTATCGAGCCGTGCGGCTGCTCGTCGAATCCGGAGGATATTCGAGCGTCCCGCGGCGAGGCCCGCGTACCGCGGTCACCGATCACCGCCGTCACTGATCGTCAGCGCTGTCACAGCCGCCACGACCACAGCCGTCACCGATCGGCACGATTCCCGCCGCCAGACTGCCGACCTCAGGGAGGTGTACGAATGTCCGACCCCGACAACTATCCCGTGCCGACCCGGCTCGACCATCTCCCGAGCTTTCTGCTGACGCAGTCCGCCATGCGGGTGCACCGCGTGGTGTTCGACCGTCTCGATGCGGCGGGCGCACGCGGCCATCACTACCGGATGCTCTCCGCCCTCGACGAATTCGGCCCGTCCAGCCAGGTCGAACTCGGACGCCGATGCGGTCTCGACCGGAGCGACGTCGTTGCATGCATCGACGCACTGGCCGACCGCATGTACGTCCGGCGCGCCTCCGACCCCAAGGATCGCCGGCGCAACATCGTCAGTCTCACGCGGAAAGGCCGCGACCGCCTGGCAGAACTCGAACGCGTGCTCACCGCCGTGCAGGACGAAGCTTTCGCGCCGCTCGACGCCGACGAACGCGAGCAACTCGTCGCCATGCTGACGAAGATCATCGACCACCACGTCCACCTCACATCCGAGCGGCGGCCGTAGGCGCGCACACCGGCGACAGTCGTACGCTGGATAGGTGCGATCGGCAGAGATCCTGCAGGTCCCGCGCTCGAAAGGATCCCGGTGGAAGCAAAAACCTGCAGCGAATCACGAGTTGTCAAGACCAATAGGGTCTTTCCCAACGACGTCAACGATCACAACACCCTCTTCGGCGGGAAGTTGATGAGTGATATCGACATGACCGCGTCGATTTCGGCGACCCGCCACAGCCGCGCATCCGTGGTTACGGCCTCGACCGACTCTGTGGCGTTCCTCGCACCTGTGCACCAGACCGACTCGGTGTGCCTCGAGTCGTTCGTCACCTGGACCGGTCACAGCTCGATGGAAGTGTTCGTGAAGGTGACCGCCGAGAATCTGCGCAGCGGAGACCGCCGCATCGCGGCGACTGCCTTTTTGACGTTCGTGGCGATCGACGACGACGGGCGACCCACCGCGGTGCCGCCGGTGATCCCGGAATCCGACGAGGAGCGAAAGCTCAACGCCTCCGGTGAGGCGCGCGCCGAACATCGCCGGGCGCACCGTCGCCAGAGTCAGGAAATGGCTGCGTACCTCACCACGAGAAGGCCGTGGTGAGGTAACTCGCCCATCGAGACAACCACGCGGCCCGCTGCTACAGCGACCGTGCGATGAGCACCTTCATGACTTCGTTCGCACCTGCGTAGATGCGCTGTACCCGGGCGTCTTCGTACATCCGGGCGATGAGGTACTCCCGCATGTAGCCGTAGCCGCCGTGCAGCTGGACACACCGGTCGACGACCTCGCACTGCTTGTCGGTGAGCCAGTACTTGACCATCGCCGCATCGGCGGGGTCGAGGCGGCCGCGCAGGTGCTGCTCGATGCAGTGGTCGAGGAAGATGCGGCTGGTGCGGGCGATGGTCTGACACTCGGCAAGCTCGAACGCCGTGTTCTGGAATTCGAAGAGGCTGTGCCCGAACGCTTGTCGCGCCTTGGTGTACCGAACGGTCTCGTCGACCGCGCGCTGCATGGCGCCGGCCGCCTGCGCGCCGATGATCAGACGTTCCTGCACGAGTTGCGCCATGAGCTGCGCGAAGCCCTGTCCTTCTTCGCCGAGCAGGTTCGACACCGGCACCCGCACGTCCGTGAACGACAGTTCCGACGTGTCGGCGGCATGCTGCCCCACCTTGTCGAGCACGCGCCCGACCGCGAAGCCCTCACAGTCGCGCAGATCGACGATGAGCAGCGAGACGCCCTTGGCACCGGCCTTCGGGTCGGTCTTGACGGCGAGGACGATGACGTCGGCCGACGACCCGTTGGTGATGAACGTCTTCGACCCGTTGACGACGTACTCGTCGCCGTCGCGGATCGCGCTGGTCTTGATCGCCTTGAGATCCGAACCGGCTCCCGGCTCGGTCATGCCGATCGCACCGAGGATCTCGCCGGTTGCCATCCCGGGCAACCAGGTCCGCTTCTGCTCCTCCGTGCCGTACTCCAGGATGTAGTGCGCAACGATGCCGCTGTGCACGGAGATGCCGAGCGCGAGGTCGCCGGAGTATCCCTGCGCTTCGAACACGGCGAGGTCGTGCGCGAACGTGCCGCCGCCACCGCCGTACTCTTCCGGAACCGAGCACAGCAGCAGCCCCAGCTTGCCTGCCTCGAGCCATACGTGGCGGTCGATGCAACGCTGCTCGTCCCACTTCTCCGCGTGCGCCATGACCTCGCGTTCGAAGAAGTCGCCCGCCAGTTCCGACAGTGCCCGCACCTCGTCGTCGTGCCACGACGGCACGTGCTTGTTCCTCATGTGTCCCCTTCGTTGATGACCCGCCGGAACGGCTGGATGTCACAGTGTCGCCCGGCGTGCCCGACGCGGCCTCCGGTCAGACGGCGCGCAGTTCCCGCTTGAGCAGCTTGCCGCTCTGGTTGCGCGGGAGAGTATCGACGAAGCGGACGATCTTGGGCACCTTGAATGCCGCGAGCCGGTTCCGCACGTGGTCGACGAGTTCGCGCTCGGTGACCGTGTGACCGTCCTTGAGCACGACCACCGCGGTGACCGCCTCGATCCACTTCTCGTCGGGGGTCCCGATGACGGCGACCTCCGCAACGGACCCGTGCGTGTAGAGGGCGTCCTCCACCTCACGGGAGGCGACGAGGATGCCGCCGGTGTTGATCACGTCCTTGATCCGGTCCACGACGGTGATGTACCCCTCCGGATCGCGCGTGACGAGGTCACCGGAGTGGAACCAGCCGTCGCGGAAGGCTTCCGCGGTCGCGTCCGGGTTCTCCCAGTAGCCGAGGCACAACTGCGGCGACCGGTAGAGCACTTCACCCGGTTCGCCGTCGGGAACGTCGTTCCCTTCGGCGTCGACGACGCGGGTCTCGACGAACAGCACCGCGCGCCCGCACGACGAGGGGCGGTCGGCGTGCTCGTCGGGCCCGAGCACGCAGGCCAGGGGGCCGATCTCGGACTGGCCGAAGCAGTTGTAGAAGCCCAGGTCGGGGTAGCGCTCGCGCAACCGGTTGAGCACCGTGACCGGCATGATCGACGCGCCGTACTGCGCTTTGCGCAGCGACGAGAGATCGCGCGTGTCCAGATCGGGATGGTTGGCCAGGGGGACCCACACGGTGGGGGCGAGGAACAGCGATCCGATCCGCTCGGATTCGACCAGGCGCAGGATCTCCGGGATGTCCGGGGCCGGCAGCAGGGTGATCGTCGCGCCGACCGCGAGGTACGGCAGCAGGAACACGTGCATGGCCGCCGAGTGGTACAGCGGCATGCAGATCAGCGGGTTGTCGTCGGCGCGCAAGTCGAGGGCGACGATCGACGACGTGTACTCGTGTACCAGTGCGCCGTGAGTCATCATGGCGCCCTTGGGCTTCGACGTGGTTCCCGAGGTGTACAGCAGTTGCACGAGATCGTCGGCGGACGGCGCGGCGTCGAGTGCCGGCACGGGACCGTCCGTCGCCTCGCTCAGCAGCGACGCGTCCTCGTCGCGCAGTGCGAGCACGTGCTCGGCGGGAACGTCGGGCAGAACGCGGTCGAGTTCGCCGCGCAGCGCCGGATCGACGAGCACAGCCTTGGCCCCGGACTGCGCGAGGAGATAAGACAATTCTTCGCCGCGCAGCGCGTAGTTGATCGGCACGTGCACGAGACCGGCGCGCGCCGCCCCGAGGTAACCCAGCACATACGCGTCGGAATTGGTGCCGTACCCGGCCACGCGATCGCCGGCGGTGAGGCCGAGGGACAGCAGACGCGCGGCGGTCCGGGACACGGCGGCGTCGAGTTCCCGGTAGGTGAGGCTGCGATCGGCGAACCGCAACGCCACACGGTCGGGGAACCGGGCGGCGGAACGGTGCACTACAGCGTCGACGGTGTTCGCACGGGGATCGGAACTCATGCGGGCAACGTTATAGGACGTCCAACAATTGGTCGAGACCTAGCGCTCGATAAGCGCCGCGGTCACCGTCCCGTCCACACCGGCGCACGCTTGTCGACGAACGCGGACATACCCTCCTGCGCGTCGTCGAGGACGGCGTTGGTCGCCATCGTCTCCGCCATCGCCTCGTACGCGGCGTCTTGAGGGAGTTCGATCTGCCGGTAGAACGCCTCCTTGCCGATCCGCACCGTCACCGGCGACGCGGCCGCGATCTTCACCGCGAGTGCCGTCGTCTCGGTGTCCAGCGCCTCCGCCTCCACGACGAAGTTGACCAGGCCCCAGTCCGCCGCCGTCCGGGCATCGATCATGTCGCCCGTGAGCAGCATCTGCAGTGCGCGTTTCCGCCCGACGGCCCGGCTGACCGCGACCATCGGTGTCGAGCAGAACAACCCGATCCGTACGCCGGGTGTTCCGAACTCCGCACTGTCCGCAGCCACCGCGAGGTCGCATGCGGCGACCAGTTGACAGCCCGCCGCCAACGCGGGCCCCTGCACCGACGCGATCACCGGCTGAGGGATCGCCTGCACGGTCTTCATCATCTCGTTGCAGGTCTCGAAGATGGCGCGCTCTTCTTCGAGGGTGCGCCCGATCATGTCCCGCAGATTGTGGCCCGCGGAGAACGCCGGCCCCTCCGCACGGATCACGATCACCTTCGTATCCGAGGACAGTGCGATCAGCCCCGCGATCACCTCGCGCATCGTGTTCACGGACAACGTATTGCGCTGCCGGGCGTTGTTCAGGGTGAGCACGCCGATTCCACTGGCCTCGTCGACGGCGACGAGTACGGGCGCGGTACTGGTGTCGGTCATGCTCCCAGCCTGCCGGACCGGCCCGGCCCGCACCACCGCGACACTCGGTGAGAACTCAGCGCGGGGCGAGAGCGCGGATCATCGGCGCGGGATCCTCGGAGGGCAGAAGCGCGATCGCCGGCGTCGTCACGCCGTTGTCCATGTAGCGCTCCACGTGCTCACGGCATGCTTCCGGAGGACCGTGCACCACGAGATCGTCCACGACCCGGTCCGGGATCGCCTCGAGTGCCCCCTTGCGGTCACCTTCGGCCCACAGCCGCCACATTCCCGCGAAATCGTCGGACCGTCCGAGGAATTCGTGAAAGGCGCGGTAGACCGGAACGTTCATGTACGCGGCGATCATGCGGCGCCCGATCGCGCGGGAAGTCTCTGCATCCATGCCGGGGAGCACGAAGATCCGCGCGACGATCTCCTTACCGGCGCCGCCTTCGTCGACATACGGGGCAACGGTGCGCACGTCGTCGGCCGACAACCAGTTCACGATCGCACCGTCCGCTTCCCTACCCGCCAGCCTGAGCATGCCCGGACGCAACGCAGCGAGCAGAACCGGCGGCGCGGGGTCCGGGACGAGGCCCGCACGGAAGCCCTGGACCGAGAAGGTGTCGTACTCGTGGCTCACCTTCTCACCGGCGAGGGCGGACCGCAGGAACCGCAGGGTGTCGCGGGCGCGCTTGAACGGTTCCTCGAACGGGATCCCGTTCCACTTCCCGACGATCACGTCGGAGGACGTACCTACCCCCAGCACGAACCTGCCGGGCGCCGCGGCCGCGAGAGTCGCGGCAGACATCGCGAGCGTGGCCGGCCCGCGGGTGTACACCGGCACGATCGCGGTGCCCAGGCGGAGGGACGGGGCCCAGGTGCTCGCCAGCGCGAGGGGCGTGAAGGCGTCCGCAGCCCCCGCCTCCGACGACCAGACGTCGGTGTAACCGAGATCCGGCAACTCCTCGATCACCCGTCGTTGCTCGGAGAAGGGAATGCCGTCGAGCGGAATGGTGAGGCCCCACCGCCGTGTCGTGTTGTCCGTCATGGGCGACACCCTAGTCATCATGTGGCCCCTGTCACCCGGTGAGCTGTCCTCCCCGGTCACACGGCCGCGCCGTATGCTGGCATGTTGTGCGAATCGGTCAGCTCTGGCGTTATCCGGTGAAGTCGTTCGGTGGAGAGCGCATGGACGCAGCCACCGTCGAGTCGGACGGACTGCGCGGAGACCATGTGTGGGCGGTCGTCGATCCGGAGACCGGCGATGTCGCAAGCGCAAAGCGGTTCCGCCGCTGGGGTTCTTTGCTGTCGTGCCGTGCGCGACTGCTCGACGAAGTCGATCCGCGCGACCCTGCCGCCCTGGAGATCACCCTGCCCGACGGCACTGTGGTGCACGGCAACGACCCCGCTGTGGAGGATCTGTTGTCGGACACGACCGGACGGCCCGTCCGGCTGGAGACCCGCCCGCGCACCTACGACGAAGCGCCACTCCACCTGGTGTCCACGTCCGCGGTCGATGCGCTCGGCACCGGGGACGCATCGGAGATCGCGCTGCGTCGTTTCCGGCCACAGATCGTCGTGGCGACGGACGAGGATGCGGGATTCCTCGAAGATGGCTGGGTCGGGAAGCAGGTCGGGATCGGATCCGCGACGGTCGAACCGAACAAGCTCACCTCGCGGTGCGTGATGGTGACGCTCGCACACCAGGAGGTGCCCGCGCGGCGCGACATGCTCCGCACGGTGATGGCGCGGCCGGTCGCACCGGGACTCACGGACGATAAACCAGGTGCGTACGTCGGGGTCTACGCGACCGTCACCCGGTGCGGCCTGATCGCGGTGGGGGACACACTCGAGATCCGGTAGTCCGCCCGAGACCGATAGACATATCGTTTTTCGATATGTATAACGAATATCGATATTATCGACTTTCGTTATGCCGGGAGGCCCCATGGACACCGTCGAATCGGAAGCTGTCACGCCCATCGAGACATCCAAGAAGGACCGCAGAGACCTCTGGGCGTCGATCACGGTGTTCGCGTTGGTCGCCGTGGTCGTCGTCGTCAACTATCTCGTCGGGCTCCTCGACGACCTGAAGAGCGGGACCGTGACCGCACGGATCTCGTTCGACGACGTGCCGCCCCCGACCATGTTCTCTCCCAACGGGACCGAGGTTTCGGTCGCATCGACCACCGATATCGTCCTCCGAACCGACACCGTCTCGCCGGTGGCCGTCGGCTTCCTCCGCAGCGCCGATGCGCTGGAAACGATCGGCTACCTCATGGTTCTCGGTCTTCTCACCTGGGTCATGGTGCGGTTCCTGCGCGGAAGACTGTTCGACCGAGGCGCCGTCCGCGGAGTGTGGGCTGCGTCCATGGCTGCCATCGTCACGATCATCGCCCCCACCTTCCCGCGCGTGCTCGGCTCCAATCTGGTCATCCGGGATCTGGCCTGGCAGGTCGACCTCGACTACGCGCAACTCGGCCCCGAGTGGTGGTACGGCTACGTCTTCTGCATGGCCCTCTCCGCGGTGGCGGTGGCGCTTCGCATCGGCAGTCGCATGGCCCGTGACAACGAGGGACTCGTCTGATGCCGCCCGACAACGATCACGCCGTGCGGTGCCACCTCGACGAGCTGCTCGAGGCACGCGGCATGACGCTGGCGCACCTCGCCGACCAGGTCGGTGTGAGCGTCGTCAACCTGTCGGTACTCAAGAACGGGCGCGCCCGCGCGATCAGATTCTCCACCCTCACCGCGGTATGCCGGGCGCTGAACTGCACTGTCGGGGAACTCCTCTCGGTCGACGAAGAACCCGAAGCCCACGATCGACGGGCATGAGTGCCGGTCAGTTCACCGCGCCCGTGGCCGGCAGGATGCGCGTGCGGACCTCACCGAATCCGATACGGGTGCCGTTCCGGCCCGGGGCTGTAGCCGAGATGGCAATCTCGTCACCGTCTTCGAGGAACGTGCGTGTCTTGTCCCCCACCCGCACGGGTTCGGCACCACCCCACGTGAGTTCGATGAACGCGCCGCGCTGGTCCTTCTCCGGCCCGGAGACGGTCCCGGAACCGAACAGATCACCGGTCCTCGTGGCCGCCCCGTTCACCGACGTGTGGGCGAGCATCTGCGCCGGCGACCAATACATCTGCGCGTACGGGGGACGCGACACGACATGGCCGTTCCATTCGACGGCGAGATCGATGTCCAGACCCCACTTCTCGTTGCCCGTCAGATAGGGCAGCGGTTCCGGGTCCTGCACCGGTGTGTCGATCCGCGCGGCCTCGAGAGCGGCAAGCGGCACCACCCACGGAGAGATGGACGTCGCGAACGACTTTCCGAGATTGGGCCCGAGCGGGACGTACTCCCACGCCTGGATGTCGCGGGCCGACCAGTCGTTGAGGATCACCGCGCCGAAGCAGTGGTCGGCGAACTTGTCGGGAGCGATCTGCGAGCCCATCGGCGAACCGACGCCCACGACGAACCCCATTTCCGCTTCGATGTCGAGCCGGATCGACGGACCGAAGACCGGAACCTCGTCGTTCGGTCCCTTGCGCTGACCGCACGGGCGCACGATATCCACACCCGAGGTCACGACGGTGCTGGACCTGCCGTGATACCCCACCGGCAGGTGCTTCCAGTTGGGCATGAGCGGGTCGGGGTTCTGGGGACGGAACAACCGGCCCAGGTTCGAGGCATGATTCTCGGAGGCGTAGAAGTCGACGTAATCCGCGACCTCGATCGGAAGATGCAGCGTGACGTCGTCGACCGGGAATACCGCGTCGTCGTCGAGGCTGCCGGTGATCGCGTCCTGGATCGCGGCACGGACCTCGGCCCACCGCGTGCGCCCCTGGGCCATGAACGCGTTGAGCGACGGTTCGGCGAAGACGATGTCGTCGAACAGCCGGCTCAGGTCGAGAACCGAATCACCCACGCGCACACCGACGCGCGGTTCGGTATCCGCGATGGAGAAGATCCCGTAGGGCAGGTTGTCCGGTCCGAAGAGTGAGCCCTCGGGGATTGCGATGACAGCGCGTCGTGGGCGGGTCATTCCCCTGCTCCCGGAGTGCGAGTCCAACTGCGCGCATAGGACGGGTCCTCGCAGGCGAGTGCACCTTCACCGAGTTCGAGCGGGCGGAAGGTGTCGACCATGACGGCCAGTTCGTCGAAGTACCCGACACCGATGCTGCGCTCGTAGGCACCGGGTTGCGGACCGTGCGCGTGACCGCCCGGGTGGACGGAAACCGACCCCTGCCCGATGCCCGAACCCTTGCGGGCTTCGTAGTCTCCGCCGCAATAGAACATCACCTCGTCCGAATCGACGTTGGAGTGGTAGTACGGCACCGGAATCGCGAGCGGGTGGTAGTCCACCTTGCGGGGCACGAAATTACAGATCACGAAGTTGTTGCCTTCGAACGCTTGATGCGCGGGTGGCGGCCGATGGACACGGCCGGTGATCGGCTCGAAGTCGTGAACGGAGAACGTGTACGGGTACAGGCAGCCGTCCCACCCGACGACGTCGAAGGGATGATGCGCCAGCACATATCGCGTGCCGACAATCCCGCGTGACGTGCGGTGCTTGACGAGGACGTCGACGTTCTCCTCCTCGACCTGTACCGGTTCCGCGGGACCGTGCAGGTCGCGCTCGCAGAAGGGGGCGTGCTCGAGGAACTGCCCGTACTTCGACAGGTAACGCTTCGGCGGAGCAATGTGGCTGTTCGCCTCGATGATGTAGGCACGCAGTGGTTCGTCACCGGTCGGCACCCAGCGATGCGTGGTGGCTGCCGGCAGCAGCACGTAGTCGCCGGGTTTCGCCGAAAGAGTGCCGAAAACCGTGTAGACATCGGCGGTTCCGGACTCGACATACACCATTTCGTCGCCGACCACGGTGCGGTAGAGCGGTGATTCCTTCGACGAGACGACATATGAGATCCGCACGTCCGGGTTCCCGAGGATCAGACGACGTCCGGTGACCACGTCGGTCTCCGACCAGATCTCCGGGGGGAAGAGCTTGTGGAGTTCGAGGTGCCGTGGTGCGAGCGGGTGGTTCGGCGCGGTGTTCTGGTCGCCGAGTTCCCATGTGGTGGCGTCGGCGATCGCGGACGGGATGTACCGGTGGTAGAGCAGCGACGAGTCCGAGGAGAATCCCTCCTCGCCCATCAATTCCTCGTAGTAGAGGGCGCCGCGGTCGTCCCGGTGCTGGGTGTGACGCTTGGGCGGGATGACGCCGAGCTGTCGGTAGAACGCCATGGTTCGACTCCCGGGGGTTCCTGGGGTGGTGCCGCGCAGGTCGGTGACGACGTTACAGCGACACCGCCGCCGACGAGCGGGACAGCGGGCGCAGTGCTTTGAACCACGCCTCACCGATGCTCCACGCCGCCACCACCACGACTACGACGAGGATCCCCTGAGAGAAGCGCGCCATCTGTTCGGGTCCGCCCGCGAAGGTGACACCCGAAAAAACGGCGTCGAAGAACGCAGGGTTGAGAAACCTGTCGCTCGACAGCAGCCAGACCAGCGGAATCGCGAGAAGCAGGTTGAGAACGGTGTCGACGCCGGCCAGCAGAATCGTCCGGCGCCGGACCGTGTACTTGACGATCTCGAACACGGCCTCGAGCGCCAGTACGGCGAGGAGCACCGGCATCCAGAAGTTCCACAGGTCCGGTGCGATGAACGGGATCGGGGCACCCTCGGAGTCTTCGAAGGAAGAGGACGTCCGCTGCGCGATGAACACCACGATGAGGAACACGAGCATTCCGACGGAAAAGACGGTATCCCCCAGCGACACGCGTCCGTTGGTGACGGACTGCGGTAGCCGGTCGACGGTCCACTCGGCGGCGAAATCCTTGCGACGGGTGCCGTTGCGCTCCAACACGGCGAAGACGACCGTGACCCAGAAAACGATCTGCAGGGCCACTTCCACGGTGCTGGACAACCCCGTGACGAGCACCTCGACGCCGGTACTGCCCCCGATGAGGTCGACCACGAGCAGGATCGCCCCGACGAGAGGAGCAATCCACAACAGCGCCTTCAGCAGGCGCCACCAGTCGAGGAAGAACTCGGGCCCGATCAGGTACATGGGGCGTCCCGCGAGCCCTGCCGCGAGTCGGTCCGGATCGCCGAGGTCGGTGAGTACCGCGGCCTCCGCATCCACCGGTGACTCGCCCGCCGCGATCCGGGCGTCGACGGCGTCCGCGATCGAGCCGCGGAGTTCACGGCCGATGTCCTGATGCTTGTCGGCAGGAAGGCTGCGCAAAGCTGCGGCGATGTAGCGGTCTGTGAGCGTCATGATGCGCCTTCTTCCGAGGTGGATGCGATGGCCTGCAAGGTGCGAGCGAGACCCGACCACTCGTCGAGGAGCCGCCGCGCAACTTCCGCGCCGGCTTCGGAGGTCCGGTAGAACTTGCGTGGTCTCGCCTCGTCGGTGTTCCACTCGCTGACGAGCAGGCCTTGCTTTTCGAGTCGTCGCAGCAACGGATACAGCGTGCCGGCGTCGACTGCGATTCCGGCGGCTGCGAGAGCCTCGAGCAATCCGTAGCCGTAGCCGGGAACGCGCAGCATCAGGAGGCTCGCGACGACGACGGACCCTCGTCGCACCTCCTGGTCGTGCCCGGCATACTCATCAAGATCACTCATGCGGCTCACCATACTGTGTGAGACACACTATTGTGAAGAGCCGGAGTCCTGTATCCATTGCTGGGTTGGTTCACCCCGGCGTGACCCACGCTTTCTCCACGCGCCCCATGTGCACTCCGCCACTTGGTTCTACGAATCAGCACACACGTGTGCACAATCGACGGGTGAGTTTTTCCGACATCCCGGTCGATCCACATCGACACACCCTGCGGGGCGCCCGGTTCTGGCTGGCACCACTCGTGGTGGTCACTGCGGTGATGGCTGCGTTGGGCTATTTCTACCTGGGCAGCATGCTCGAGCCGTCCGAGAATCTCCGCGAGTTCCCGATGGCGATCGTCAACCAGGATGTCGGCGACGTCATGCCGGGAGCCGATGCGCGCCGCAACCTCGGATCCGAGATCACCGCCGCGGTGCTCGACGGCGTCGATTCCGAGCGCATCGCTCTCCAGGAAATGGGGATAGCCGCAGCGCACCGCGGCCTCGACACCGGCGAACTGTACGGCGCGATCGTGATTCCGAGCGATTTCACGAAGCGAACGTCGATCCTCGCGCAAGCCAGCGTCGTCCCGGGTGACATCGAGAAACCCGTCATCACCCTCTACAGCAACCCCCGCACCGGAACGTTCGCGTCAGCCATCGTCGGGATCATCGGTGACGAGGCGCTGACCGCAGTCAACAAATCGGTGGGTGAAGAACTCACGAAGACCGTCCGTACGACACTTGCGGAGACCGCGCCCGATCTCCAGCTCTCGGGCGGTAGCGCGCTCACACTTGCTGAGCCCATCAACGTCCTGGACGTCGAGCACAAACCCCTGCCTGCCCACACCGGTTCCGGACTGTCCGCGTTCTACTACACGCTGCTTCTGATCCTGGCGGGCTTCACCGGCGCGACCATCGTCAGTTCCATCGTCGATTCCGCGCTGGGGTTCGTGCCCACCGAATACGGACCGTTGTACATCACCAAGGAAACCACCAGGATGTCGCGACTTCAGGTGCTGTTCCTCAAGTGGGGCATCCTGGTCGTCCTCGCACTGGTCGTGTCCGCGCTGTACCTGGGGATCGGCACGGCGCTCGGGATGCCCGTGCCGCGCCCGCTGTTGCTCTGGGAGTACGGCGCCCTCGCCATCTCCGCGGTCGGCATCACCTCGCTCTCGGTGATGTCCGTGTTCGGACCCGCCGGACTGATCGTGAACCTGATGCTGTTCATCGTGCTGGGACTGCCGTCCTCCGGCGGCACGATTCCGATCGAGGCGTCGCCGCCGCTCTTCGAGTGGCTCGCCACCTTCGAACCGATGCATCAGATCTACCTCGCGGTGCGCGCCATCCTCTACTTCGACGGCAACCTTTCCGCGGGCCTCGCCGAAGGCACGAAGATGACCCTCGTGGGTCTGGGTGTCGGCCTGTTGATCGGTGTGGTGGTCACCTGGATCTACGATCGGCGCGGATTCCACCGTCTCGAGGATGCGCCTGCGACCACACGCATCCTGGAGAGCGTCAAGATCGGATAGTCCCGGCACAACGGAACCCCACCGCATGTCGGGGTTGCGGCGGGGCTCCGCACGACCACCGTAGCCGCGCTGCGGAGCCCGGGGCCGCCGGTCTTGGGTGAAACGGGGGGTGAAGACGATCTTGGGCCCGACGGGCCGGAGGCCGGGCGGCGGAGAAGAGCCACACCTCGAGAGGCACACTTGAGCGGTGCGCACGGTTGTCGTTCCTCATCCATCCGGTAGCGGTGCCGTACGCGGCGCCAGTACCGTCACCGTCGACGAGAACGGAACCCCCGACGCAGCGGTGCGACAGCATCGCGACCTCGCCGCCGCGGTGGCCGAGATCGAAGCCACCGATCGTCCCCGATGGGTGTGGACGTCCACTTCGTCGGTGTACGGCGAACTCGTTCGTGCCGGCGTGCGCGTCCAGCGATGCCACGACCTGGCGACGACGGGCGCAATCCTGAGCACGCGCGAGGGCCTACCCCCTCCGCCCGCCGACGACCCGGTCGACGAGCGACCAGGCTTGTTCGACGCAGCACCGGCCGTGGACCTCGACACCGTGATCTCCCGGTTCGCCGACCAGCGCCGCCGCATCACCGGTGATCCCCGTCTGGAGTTACTCGTGGCCGCGGAGTCGGCGGGGACGTTGGCCGCTGCCGAGATGGGGTTCGGCGGACTGCCGTTCTCGGCCGAATCCCATCGACGACACCTCGAACGCACTCTCGGACCACGGCCCACCGGCTACGAGATGCCCGCCGGCATCGTCGCCGTGACCGAGGAGATCGGGTCGGCGTTCGGCCGCCCGGTCAATCCCGCCTCGCATACCGAGGTACTCGACGCCTTCCGGCGCGAAGGCATCGAAGTGCAGTCCACGCGCAAGCACATCCTGCAGGAGATCGACCATCCTGCGGTGCCGCTGCTTCTCCGGCACCGCGACCTGGCGAAACTGTTCAGCACCAACGGGTGGCACTGGCTCGATACTTGGGTGCACGGCAACAGGTTCCGGCCGGTCTATGTCCCCGGCGCCGTCGTCTCGGGCCGCTGGGCAAGCCGCGGCGGCGGTGCACTTCAGATCCCGAAAGCGCTCCGCTCGAGTGTGGTTGCCGACCCCGGGTGGACGTTCGTCGTCGCCGATGCGGGGCAACTCGAGCCGCGGATCCTCGCGGCGATGTCCGGTGATCCCCGGATGGTCGCCGCCGCGGGCGAGGACGACCTGTACGCACCCGTTGCCGCCACTGCGTTCGCCGGCGACCGCGCGAAGGCGAAAGTCGCGGTGCTCGGAGTGCTGTACGGCGCGACCTCCGGTGACTCCCGGTCGCTGCTCGCTGTCCTTCGAAAGAGCTTTCCCGACGCGGTGGAATTCGTCGAGCGTGCAGCGAAGGCCGGTGAACGCGGGGAGGTCGTGCATTCGTGGCTCGGGCGCGCCTGCCCGCCCGCACCGCCGGGTTTTCAGTCCGGGCCCGACGTCCGTGCCCGCGGCCGCTTCACCCGGAACTTCGTCGTGCAGGCCACTGCCGCCGAGTGGGCGCTGTGCCTCCTCGCCGAACTGCGGCGACGGCTGACCACCGATCCCGACCCGACCGCAGGCGAGCTCGTGTTCTTCCAGCACGACGAAGTCGTGGTGCACACCCGCAACCCCGCGCTCGCGTCCGCGCACATCTCCGCGTCGGTCGACGTCGCCACCCGATTGATGTTCGGCAATACGCGGGTCCGCTTTCCGATGAAGACAGCCGTGCGCACGACCTACGCCGACGACCCGGAGTAAGCGTCTCGCAGTGGTGACGGGCCGGTCCCGGGCAGGCGACACGGCAACAGAGAGCACTGCTCTTGACTCTGCCCCGCCAACCGGCGCACACTGGCTCTCAACAGAGAGCACCGCTCTCTGAATGAGAGTGAGGAAACGTCATGGATGCCTCCACCCGCTACATCGGTCCCACCGGACTGGACTCGATCATGAACCGGTTCTTCAACACACTTCCCAAGCTCGGAATCAGCGTCGCGGGCTCTCGCCTGCTCGCAGTGCGCGGCAGGAAAAGCGGCGAATGGCGCACCACCATGGTCAATGTGCTGACCACCTCCGACGGCAGGCGCTACCTCGTCGCCCCGCGCGGCCACACGCAATGGGTGCGCAATCTGCGGGTAGCCGGCACCGGGGAACTTCGCCTCGGGCGTCGCGTCGAAGAATTCAGCGCCTCCGAAGTTGCGGACGCCGACAAGATCCCGGTGCTGCGCGAGTATCTGCAACGGTGGGGCTGGGAAGTCGGGAAATTTTTCGACGGTGTCACCAAAAACTCCAGCGATGACGAGTTGGCGGCTATCGCACCAGGTTTCCCGGTCTTCGCACTCGCCTAGTCGCACGCGGCACGGTCCGGAGGAACCTGAGCCCCGACATCAGCCTGCGGGCACCGGAACAGGCGCGAGCGAATTTCCGACTCCGATCGAGGCACAGTCGTTTCGGACGTTGTCGCCGGCGAAGCGACTGTTCAGGAACTCGGCCGCCTGCGCCTGGAACGGAACGAATGCCTCCTCGTGGTCGAGGCCGTCGTACTGGGAATAGGCCACCGCGACTCCGCGAGTGCAGTACGTATGGGCAAGCCCTTCGACGTCGCCGGTCACCATGATGGTGTCGCCGATCGGGTCGCTGTGGCCGACAGCCAGGAACATCGGAACAATCGGGGTACCGGCGGTGCCCATGATGTTGTCGTTGATCGCGATCGCCACTTCTCGGACGTCGAGCAACGACCGGTAGGGCGCACGAACCATATCCGCGTCGGTGAGCCCCGGATAGTCGGACGCGAACTCCGCAATGCACCGGTTGGCAACCTCGGCGACGACCTGCTTGCCCCGGTCGGAGAGAAACGCGTCCGTGTCGAGGTCGTATGTACGCTGATAGGCCACAACCAAAGCCGGAATCACGCCCGCCCATTTCGCGCTACCGCTGACGTAGGGCAGGTTGTGTGCGAGATCGACCGGCACGCCGCCGGCGGCAGCGCCGATGATATTCAGTTCGGGCGCGTAACTCGGCGCCACCTCGGCGCCCCACTGGGTCGGTACCGATCCGCCGGAGTAGCCGATCAGGCCGACGGGCGTCGAATCGGGAAGCGACAGCAGTTCTTCGGTAGCCCTGATCCCGTCGAGTGCCGCGTACGCCGATTCGCGTCCGACCGTCCACTCCAGTTCCGGCCCTTCGTAATCGGGAGCCACAACGGTGTATCCCGCGGCGATATATCCGGCGATGACGGTCTGTTCCGCAAGCGACACACCACTGTCAGCGCTCCCGGTCAACGTGTAGGAGGGATCGCACTCGGATCCGAGTGCGTCGTACGCCATGTGGAACGAAATGAGCTTGGTGGGCCCCGGTGCGAGCGGTTGAAGCACGGTCGCAACGGTGTCGGTCGGCTCGCCCTGCTGGTCGGTCGTACGGTAGAGCACCTGTGTGCTGGTGACCGGCGTGGTGACACCCGGTGCGGCAAACACCGAGGGCCTGGAGCGAAGAATCGTGCCCGGAGCGAAATCGGCCAGCGGACCGTCATAGGTGTAGAACGGATCCTGCGAAGGCAGAGGCTCCGGGATCGGCTGTGCCACACTGCTGCCCGCGCCGAGAACCATGGCCGTGCCGGCAACTGTCACGCACGCGATGCACCGCCACAACAGACCGGACGTGACGCGTGGCTTCGTCGACATGGCGGTCTACACCCCCGTCTCGGGTACTGCTGACGGACTGCTGGCACATTCCGGACTGGTCGAAGAATACGTGCGTTCGGGCGTTACGGGTGCCGATTCAATGTTGCATGCGCCCACAGATGAGCAACCGCGTAGGCACGCCACGGTTGCCACTGTGCCGCGAGCGCAGTCGCTTCGCGTGCGGTGCCGACCTCGAGGGCGCGCCGGAGCACAAGGTCACCGGCGGGGTACGCATCGCGGTCGCCGGTTCGCAGGGCGAGATAGTCGACGGTCCACGGCCCGATTCCGGGCAGCGCGAGCAGATCACGGGAAAAGGACGCCGACGCGGGATCGAGGCCGTCGGATACCGCTCGGGCCAAGACCAGCAGGGTGTTCGCCCGAGACCGTGTGGTGCCGATCGCCGCACGCAGATCTTCCGGCGCGAGGGCAGCGATCCGTTGCGGTGTCGGAGAGCACCGCAATCCACCTGGCGCGTCGTCGCCGAACGCCGCGACGAGCCGCCCCGCGAAAGTGGCTGCTGCCGCGACACTCACCTGTTGCCCGAGGATCGTCTGCACGGCCGTGGTGAACCAGTCGGTACTGCCGAGCACCCGCAGGCCTGGCCGGGCTCGCACCAATGGAGCAAGGACAGGATCGGCGGCAAGCGCGGCGTCGACGACGGTGGGGTCGGCGTCGAGGTCGAGCCAACGGCGCACCACCGCTTCGACATCTGCGATGTCGGCCCGGCGCGGCGCATCGATCCGCGCCACCACGCTGCCGGTATCGGCGCGGAGTCTCACGGCCGCGCTCGCAATACCGTGCGCGGTGCGCAGCGCAATACAGTGCGTTCCGGTGGCTACATCGTGACGTTCGTGCCCCGGAACCGCATGGCTCCGCATGGTGGCGAGCAGTGGACGCACCGAAAATGGGAGCGCCACCGGGAGCCGGGCGACAGTGATCACGCGGCGGCTTCGAGCCGCAGCAGGATCTGTTTGGCTTCCACACCGCCCGCGTACTGCCCGAGTCCTCCGTCGGTGCGGACGACGCGATGACACGGGAGAACCACCGGCAAGGGGTTTTTCGCGCATGCCGTCCCCACGGCACGCACCGCTCGAGGACTTCCCGCTGATGCGGCAACGTCCGCGTAGCTGGCGGTGCGTCCGTACTCGATGTCGGCAAGCCGCGAGATCACCTCCCGCCGAAAGCCTGTCGCGAGACGAAAGTCGAGAGGGAGATCGAACGCGGTGCGAGTGCCGCCGAAGTATTCGTCGAGCTGACGTACCGCGTCGTCGAACCGGGCGGGTGCGTCGAGGATGCGTGGCCCGATCCGCCGGGCGAGTTCGTCGAGCACGGCGTCCTCGCCCTCCGCGACGAAGGCCACCTTCACGAGCCCCACCGTGGTGGACGCCAACAGCAGCGGACCCACCGGAGTATCGACGACGCGGTAGGCGACATCCAGCAACCCTGCCGCTTCGGCGTCGAGGACGAGTTTGTCGTGCAGCCAGGCCAGATCGGAAGTAGACACCGACGGGATAGGAAAGTTCATGAGCGGCTTCCTGTTTCGGCGTGATAGGAGCGGCGCAACGCTTCCCGGCCGTCGGCGGCGGCTCGCCGGGCCGCGTCGGCGCTGTTGCCGAGAATCGCGCCGATCTCGGCATACGGCAACCCGCCCACGTAGTGATACACCAGCACTGCGCGCTGCGTGAACGGCAGCGCCGCCACCGCCGACCACAGTTGGTCGTCGCCTGATCCCGGCAATCCCGCTGTTGCGGGGCGTTCGGGGACGATCTCCGTCGGCACAGGCGCACGACCACGCAGCCTGTGCACGTCGATCGCCTTGCGGTGGGCGATGGTGACCAGCCACGCTTCGATATTGCTGCCCGGCCGCAGGGCGGGGTACGCACGCAACGCCGCGAGAAACGTCTCGGACCACGCGTCGTCTGCGTCGGTGGGACCCAGCAGAGCCCTGCACACCCTCGATACCGTCGGACCGTGGTCGGCGACCACCCGTTCGAACGGGGGTAGATGTGTGGGCTCCGTCGTGTCAGACCGGGGCATGAGTGGCCTTTGCCCTCCGGAACGCCGCTTCCCGATCGAGCAGCAGGCGCTTGCGGTCGAGACCCCCGGCATATCCGGTGAGCTTGCCGCTGCTCCCGATCACCCGATGACACGGGACCACGATGCACAACGGGTTCCTCGCGTTCGCCGCGGCCACCGCGCGAACCGCGGTGGGCCGTCCCACCGCGGCCGCAACGGCGGTGTAGGTGCAGGTTGTGCCGTATTCGATCTCCGCCAACGCGGCCCACACCGTCCGTTGGAAGTCGGTGCCGGCCGGTGCGAGCGGAAGAGTGAAGCGGGTGCGTTCACCTGCGAAGTACTCGTCCAACTGTGTCCGCGCCTCGTCGAACCCTTCGGTGGTCCGGGACCCGAAGGAAGTGCGATCGGGGGAAGGACGGTGCTCCACCATGTACAGGCCCGACAGGACGCCGTCGGTATTGACCAACGTCAACTCACCGATCGGGGTGTCGATCAGGGTGTGCGTGCGCGATGCGGTCACGGGTTCGATCCTTCCATCCGATGCAAGGTTCACATCGAGTAGACGCACGGGACGACCGAAACGTGAGGTTGCTGTCGCACCGTGGCCGCCGTGGTGAAAGATGGCGAGATGATCGCCTTACCCGCTGTCCCTCTCGTCGGTTCCCTTCTCGGTGCCACGCGCACGGTGGTCGAGCGCACAGTCGCCACCGCCACCTTCGCGGTGTCGGTGCCCGCCCGTGCCGAGGCGCTGCTCGACAATGTCGAATCGCTGATCCGCCGCGTCGACGCCGTGGTCGACGATGCCGCAGTGGCGGTCGCTCGGATCGAGGCGATCATCGCGTCGACGACTTCGGTCGTCGCGGACGCCGACGCGGTCGCCGGACAAGCGCGCACCATCGTCGGCCAGGTCGGCACCGTCGCCACGCAAGCCGAGGCCATCGTCGGAGATGTCGGCACCGTCGCCGGGCAGGCCCGGACGGTCGTCGGAGAGGTCGCTCTCGTCGCCGGGGAAGCCCGCACGATCATCGACTCCGCCGGACGAAGTGCCGACATCGCGAGCGAACTCCTCGAGACCTACGAGCCCCTCGCACGTCAGGCTGCGCCCCTCGCGGCCCAGTTCATCGAGGAACTGTCGCCGGAGGAAGTGCACGCGGCAATCCTCATGCTCGACCGGCTTCCCGAGCTGTCCGAGCGAATGAACATGATCATGCCGATCCTCGGCACGCTCGACACGGTCGCGCCGGAGATCCACGAGTTGCTCTGCGTCGTGAAGGACCTCCGTCAGGCGATCACCGGCGTGCCCGGGTTCAACTTCCTTCGCCGGCGAGGCGAAGAAAAGGAGAACTCGGACGACGAGTGATGCGCAGGCGGGAAGGTCAGGCGCTGTAGAGACTCGCTCCCGCGCGGCTGAGCACCAGCCGGGGCAGGACCGCGCGCGACGACAACTTCAGCAGTGCGTCGACGAGCTCGACGACGTCGCCGACCTCGAGCATGTCCTCCGCCGGGATCCGGTCTTTGATCCACTCGGACATGTCGGTGTCGACATACCCGGGAGCGATTGCGGACGCCGAGACGCCGTTACCCGATTCCTCGGCGTTGAGGGTTTCCACCAGCGACACGAGTGCGGCCTTCGTCGCGCCGTACGCGGCGAGACCGGCTTCGGCGTACACACCGGCGATGGACGCGAGCGCGATCACCTTCGCGCCGCGACCCGGATCGTTCCGCGCACCGGACCGCAGCAGCGGCAGTGCCGCCTGCATCAAAGCGAACGGCGCGTTGAGGTTGACTGCCACCGTCTTGTCGAACCGGCGGGAGGGGAACTCGGCGATGGTGCCGGCGGTGCCGACACCCGCGTTGAGTACCAGGGCCTTCATCGCGCCGAACGCGTCGGCGTGTGCGGCGACCACCCTGCCCGCGGCGTCGGGGTCCGCCAGGTCGGCGGCGACGGTCCGGACGTCCGTCGCACCCGCATCCCGCAACAGAGCGGCGACCTCGTCGAGCCGGGTTGCGTCCCGGGCGGAGATCGTCAGCGCGAATCCGCGCTCCGCGAGGCGGGTGGCGACGCCGAGGCCGATGCCCCGTGTCGCCCCGGTGACGAGGGCGCTCGCGATCACGAACCTGCTCCCGTCACGAAGTCGAGTCCTGCGGCGACGAGCGCGGGCACCGCGTCACCCGCGCGGTCGAACCCGTCGCCGACGGTCGCGCCGGCCCGCCAGCGATGATTGATGCCCTCGGCGATGACGGCGAGCTTGAAGTGGGCGAGGCCCATGTAGAAACTCCAGTGGGCGATGTCGCGTCCCGAGACGGTGGCGTATCGCTCGACGAGGTCGTCCGCCGACGGCAGCCTGTTGCTGGTCCAGGCTGCGGGGAACCCGAGCACCTGGTCGAGCGCGGGATGCCGGTACACGCACATCATGGCGAGGTCGGTCAGCGGGTCGCCGAGAGTGGACAGCTCCCAGTCGACCACGGCTGCAACGCTTCCCACGTCGTCGTGGGAGAGAATCGTATTGTCGATACGGTAGTCACCGTGCACGATCGACGGGGTGGGCGACTCCGGGATCGAGTCCGCGAGTGCGGCGTGCAGCCGCTCGACATCGGGAAGTTCCCGGGTTTTCACCCTGTCCCACTGGCTCTGCCACAGCTTCACCTGGCGGGTGACGTACCCGTCGGGCCGTCCGAACCCGCCCAGCCCCACGGCTTCGTAGTCGACGGCGTGGAGCTCGGCGATCACGCGCACGAGTTCGCTTGTGCAGCGGTCGATGTCGGTATCGGACAGCGAATCGAGGTCGTCCTTGCTGCGTACGACGCGCCCCCCGACGTACTCCACCACCGTGAACGGTGCGCCCATCACGGAGTCGTCCTCGCACAGCGCGACGGTGCGCGCGACCGGCACCGCACTGCCCTGCAGCGCGGACGTGATGCGGTATTCACGGGCGACGTCGTGTGCCGACGGTGTCAGTCCCGCCGTGGGTGGTCGCCGCAGGACCCAATGGGATGTGTCGTCGAGGATGCCGTAGGTGAGATTGGATTTCCCGCCGGAGATGAGTTCTGCCCGCAGTTCGCCGTCGACCGCAACCCCGGATCGACGCAAGAATCGGTCGAGGGCGACGAGGTCGAGCCCCTTGTGCACCGCGGTCACTTCGCTGCTCCTTCGGCTGCGGCGGCCTTGCGCGCCGCACCGACGGCACGCTTTGCGATGGCCCAGCGGTGCACCTCGGACGGTCCGTCGTAGATGCGGAACGGGCGGACCTCGCGCGAGAGCCTGGCGAGGGGGAGATCTTCGGAAACCCCGAGACCACCGCACATCTGGACCGAACGATCGACAATGCGGAAGATGGCCTCGGCGGCAAAGGTCTTGGCGATGGACGTGGCGTTCGCGGCGTGCGATCCCCGGTCGAGTTCCCAGCATGCCTGCACCAGCAGAGCCCGGGTCGCTGCGATGTCGATCTCGTTGTCGGCGACCATCTTCTGGATCATGCCGAGATCACCGAGCTTGGAGCCGAATCCTTCACGTCCTGCCACGTACCGGAGCGCGGTGTCGTGACCGCGTCGGGCGGCACCGAGCCAGCGCATGACGTGTGTCATGCGAGCCGGGCCGAGCCGGACCTGCGCGTAGGCGAATCCCTGATCCACTTCACCGAGCACTGCGCTGTCCGGGACGTACAGATCCTCGAAGTCGACCTCGCAGTGTCCGCCGATCATCGACTTGTCGAGCGTCTCGATGTGACGACCGACCTTCAGCCCGTCGGAGTCCGCGGGAGCGAGGAACATCGTCGCTCCGCCGCGCTGCCCCGGCTCCCCGGAGGTGCGGGCCATGATGATGAAGAATCCGGCGCCGTCCGCCCCTGTGATGAAGTGCTTGCGGCCGTTGATCTTCCAGCCTCCCGTCGCCTTCTCGGCGCGGGTCGTGAGTGCGTTGGGGTCGGCGCCGGCGCCGGGTGCCGGTTCGGTCATCGCGAAGGCCGAGCGCATGTCGCCCGCAGCGAGAGGAGCCAGGTATCGGCTCTTCTGTTCGTCGCTCGCAATATGCGCGAGCATGTGCACGTTGCCTTCGTCGGGAGCGGCGATGTTCAGGGCCACGGGGCCGAACAGGGAGTAGCCGGCCGCCTCGAACACGGGAGCTCGGTCCACCATCCCGAGGCCCTGGCCGCCGTACTCGACCGGCGCATGGGGGGCGAAGACACCCGCTGTCTTGGCGGCGCTCTGCAGTGCCACCCGTACGGAATCGCCACCCGCTGCGGCGATGTCGCCCCGATGGGCGTCCTCGACGGGAAGCACTTCGTCGCGAACGAACGCTTCGGTTCGAGCCACGAGATCCTGCACGTGCTCGGGGTAGGCCAGGTCGACCGCCATGCTGATACTCCTTCCAGACCAACCGACCGATCGATCGCTCGGTGACCGCTACGGTGGCATATCCCGGAGAGTGGGTCAACCCCGGCTCTACCGCGCCCCGACGGTGCTCCGTGCAATGACCAGGTACCGATGGACGATGTCATCGGGACTCGACGGGCCGTCCGGGCGATACCAGCTCGCGACACCGACACACATCGTCGTCACCGCGCGGCTGGCGTCCTTGGGATACGGAGTCGTGAACTCCCCGGTCGCCACCCCGCCTTCGACGATCCCGTCGAGCATGCGCTGCTGTTCGTCGCGCAAGGCGACGAAGGCCGCACGGCTCGCGGGTTCCATACTGCGCATCTCGGTGGATGCCACGAACGCCTGATCCCGCCGGACCATATGGAAACGCAGGAGCGATTCGACCACGGCGTCGAACTGCTCCGACGGTGTCGGGCCGGCCTCGGCGAGCGCCCGGCGGCTGCGGTCGAGCAGGTCGTGCATCACGGTGGTGGTGAGCGAGACGAGCAGGGCCTGCTTCGACGGGTAATGGTGGTACAGCCCAGGCACCGACAATCCAGCCCTCGACGCGATCTCCCGGATCGAGGTGCCGTCGTACCCGCGTTCGGCGAACGCTTCGAGGGCCGCCGCAAGAGGTTTCGGCAAGGTCGGGGGTCCGTAACGCCGCCACGACCCGACGTCGCCGGAGACCGGATCCTCATGCATGTCCATGGACAACACCGTAGGGGACGGTCCCCGGCCACCTCACCCGAGCGGAGCGGGGTCAGTAGTCGTCGTCTCCGTAGACGACGAGGCCGCGCAGGTTCTTGCCCGCGTGCATATCTTCGTACCCCTGGTTGATGTCCTCGAGTTTGTAGGTGTTGGTGACGAGGCCGTCGAGATCGAGTTGTTTGTTGCGGTAGAGGTCGAGCAGTTTCGGGATCTGCGAACGCGGACCTGTGCCGCCGAAAATGGCGCCCTGCAGTCTCTTTTGGAGAAGCGTCAGTTCGAACAGACTCAGAGTGACCTGCGTGTCGGTTGCGTTGCCCATTCCGACGACGACGACCTGCCCACCCTTCGCCGTGACCGAGAGCGCGGGCGCGATGATGTCCCCGTGGATCTCCCCCACAGTGATGATCGTGACATCGGCCATTGCGCCCCAGGTGATCTCACCGATCACCGGCGCCGCCTCCTCGAGTGACGAGAACGTGTGACTTGCGCCGAATTCTTTCGCCTTCTGCCTCTTGTACTCGACGGGATCGATTGCGACGACGAACCGGGCGCCCGCGTGAGCCGCGCCCTGAACCGAGTTGATGCCGACGCCGCCGATACCGACGACCACGACGGTGTCGCCGAGCTTGGTTCCGCCGATTTCCGTGGCCGAACCCCATCCCGTAGCGACCCCGCAGCCGAGGAGTGCGGCCTTCTCGAGCGGAATGTCTTTCTCGATCTTGATCACCGAGGCTTCGTTGACCGTGACGTACGGGGCGAAAGTGCCGAGCAGGCACATCTGCAGGACCGGGTCGCCGTTCAAGCTCGCGCGATAAGTCTTGTCCGAGATCGCCTGCCCGGTGAGCAGGCCCGCTCCCTCGTCGCAGATGTTCTGCAAGCCCTTGGCGCACGATCGGCAGCGGCCGCACGCGGGGATGAATGCGAGGACGACGTGGTCACCCTCCTCGAGGGTCGTCACTCCCGGACCGACTTTGGTGACCACGCCGGCACCCTCGTGTCCGCCCAGAACCGGGAAGAACGGAAGCGGAGTTGCGCCCGTGCGGAGATGCTCGTCCGAGTGGCACAGGCCCGAGGCAGCCAAACGGACCTGCACCTCACCCGCCACCGGGTCGCCGAGGTCGATCTCCTCGATCTCCCACGGGCGGTCGATTCCCTTGATCACTGCCGCTTTCGTCTTCACCGGGCCTCCTGAGCAGGATAATTGTGATGTGCGTCACGCCGAATTCAAGCACTGCGCGGACGATCGGGCAATGGGTTCGGGAATCCCCCTGTCCCGGCGCTGCGGTTCCCCGTACCCTCCGTCGCACTTACCTCGAAGGACCGGTGACATGATCCATCTCCGCCATAGCGCGACAGCCGAGATTCCGGCCGACGTCGCCTTCGCCTACGTCGACGACCACCGGACCGTTCCCGAGTGGATGTTCGGAATGACCCGATTCCAGCCCGTGGGCACGCAGGTCAGCGGCCTGGGAACCGTCTACGACGCAACAATGCGCGTGGGACCCAAGACTCTCGACTCGCGGGTCGAGGTCGTCGAATGGGAATTCGGCCGCTCCCTCGCCCTCGAGTCCGTGGCGGGCATGCGGTCGGCCTCGACGTGGCGCTTCATCGAGATCGGCGACGAAAGGACCCGGCTCGACGTCGATTTCGCATACCAATTGCCGGGCGGTCTGGCAGGAATGGCATTGGGCAAGCTGATCGAGCCGATCGTGGGCACCGCCGTCCGGCACACCGAGCAGGCCCTGCGCAGTCAGCTTCGCGACCTGGCCTGACCAGGACCCCTATTCGCGGCACCCTTCAGCTCCGCCCGGAACCCGGCATGCACGAGGCAGATCCGTTTTAGAGCACTTGCTCTGTTAAGGTCGGCGCTGTTCCGCCACCTCGTTGCGGACCTGCCTACGAAAGGGGTCACACATGCCATCGATCACTCAGGACGGCCCGATCTGGACGCTGAACCTCGGTGACGACGAGAACCGCTTCGGCCCGGAGTGGCTCACCGCCGTCGAGAAGTGCCTCGACGAACTCGAGGCCGGCACCGACGCGGCCGCACTGGTCACGATCGGTTCCGGAAAGTTCTACTCCAACGGCCTGGATCTCGACTGGCTCGGGCAGCACCTGGACGAGTACACGTCCTACGTGGACCGCGTCCATGCTCTGTTCGCGCGCGTCCTGACCCTGCCCGTGCCGACGGTCGCGGCCCTGAACGGACACGCCTTCGGAGCAGGGGCGATGCTGGCGATGGCACACGATTACCGAATCATGCGAGACGACCGCGGCTACCTGTGCTTCCCGGAAGTCGACATCCACATCCCGTTCACGCCCGGCATGTCCTCCCTGATCACCAGCAAACTCACCCCCCGCACGGCAGTCACCGCGATGACCACCGGACATCGCTACCCCGGACCGCAGGCCCTCCAGGACGGTCTCGTGGACGCCGTCGCCGGCCTCGACGATCTGCAGACCGGTGCGGCCGACATCGTCCGGTCTCTCGCAGGCAAGGACCGCAAGACGCTGGGTGCGATCAAGCAGACGATGTTCACCTCGGCCGTCGCAGCCCTCCAGCAGCCGATGGGCTGACCGTCACCACACCTGCACACCCCGCCGACCGATAGGGACACCGTGGGACGACCTCGCCGGCACGACCTCGACGATCTGCTCGATCACGCGCGCCACCTATGGGTACGGCGAGGCACACCCGGCGTGACGATCCGGGCACTCAGCGACGTCTCGGGAGCATCGAACGGTGCGATCTACAACGCGTTCGGCTCCCGGGACGGTCTGCTGGCGTCCGTGTGGGCACGCGAGGCCACCCGATTCCTCGAGTTCCAGCGCGACATCGCCGACAGCACCCTGACGGCCTCCGGCCCCACGGAAGCGATCGTCGCGGCAGCGCTCGCGCCGGCCACCTATGCGGAGCGCGACGAGTTCGGCGCGCAACTGCTGCTCGCGGTCACCCTCGACGATCTGCGCACCCCGGACCTCGCAGAGTCTCAGCGCGACCAGCTGGCCGGACTGCGACGCACCCTGACCACCCTGCTCACCGTGCTCGCCGTCGAACAGTGGGGCAGGGAGGATGCGACCGCACTCACCCTCGTGAAGTACTGCGTCGTCGACCTGCCCGGGGCGCTCCTGCTCGGGTCCGGCAACGTGTCCGATCCACTCGCACGTCACGCACTCTCGCTCGCGGTGCGCGGAATCGTCTCGGAGTCGCCGCCGGCACCGGACCGATGACCGTGCGCGTCGTCAGAAGTTGCCCCGCGCCGCCTGCTCCCGCTCGATAGCTTCGAACAAGGCCTTGAAATTGCCCTTGCCGAATCCGGCGGAACCGTGTCGCTCGATGAGTTCGAAGAACACCGTGGGCCGATCCCCTACCGGCTTGGTGAAGATCTGCAGCAGGTATCCGTCCTCGTCACGATCGACGAGGATGCCGCGCTTCTTCAATTCCTCGACCGGAACCCGGACGGCCCCGATGCGTGCACGCAATTCCGGGTCCTCGTAATACGCATCGGGTGTGGGCAGGAATTCGATGCCCTGATCTCGCATGCGGTCCACCGCGGCAAGGATGTCGCGGGTCGCCAGCGCGAGGTGCTGCGCTCCGGGACCGCGGTAGAAGTCGAGATACTCGTCGATCTGCGAACGCTTCTTCGCGACCGCCGGTTCGTTGAGCGGGAACTTCACACGATGGTTGCCGTTGCACACCACCTTGCTCATCAGTGCCGAGTAATCGGTGGCGATGTCGTCCCCGATGAACTCCGCCATGTTCGTGAAACCCATGACCCGCCGGTAGAAATCGACCCACTCGTCCATCCGGCCGAGTTCGACGTTGCCGACCACGTGGTCGAGTGCCTCGAACATCCGCGCCCCCGCGTCGCCGTGTCGGCGGTAGGAGGAAACACGTTCGACATATCCGGGCAGATAGACGCCCGAGTATCGCGACCGGTCGACCAGCGTGTGCCGGGTGTCGCCGTACGTGGCGAGCGCGGCAAGGCGTACCGTGCCGTACTCGTCGGAGACGTCGTGCGGTTCGTCGAGGATCCTGGCACCCTGTGCGCGAGCATGTTCCACGCACGCGTCGACATCGGGAACCTGCAACGCGATGTCGGCGACACCGTCTCCGTGCACCCGATGGTGATCGGCAAGTGGACTGTCCGGGTCGACAGCTCCCTTGATCACGAAACGCACCGCGCCGCTGCACAATACGTAGGCGTGATGGTCACTGTTTCCCGTCGTGGGCCCGGAGTACGCGACGAGATCCATACCGAAGGCGGATTGGTAGAAGTGCACCGCCTGAGTGGCGTTGCCGACCACCCACGACACCGCGTCCCAGCCGCTGACCGGAAACGGATCGTGTGCCGCGTCGTACTCGACGGCTCCGACGAGCCTGCGTAATTCGTCCGGGTCCAGGCGAGCGAGTCGCTCGGTATCGGTGAGGTCCCGTTCGAGAGTCATAGCGATCTCCTGCCGCGAGTGCGAGGTGGTTCGTCGTCGGATGTCACCAGGAGAAACCCGTCGGGAGCCGGTGGCAATCTGTTCTCGCGGAACTGGTCGACCGGACCGGAATACACCGGCATCCGACCGTTCAGCTATACAATCGGCCTACATTCCGAGACCCGGCGGGAAGGAACGATCGTGCGTGACGTCCTGCAACTCGACAAACTGGATTTCGCGCTCCTCGAAGTCCTCCACTCGGATCCCAAGATCGGAGTACTCGAACTGTCCCGGCGACTCCGCGTCGCTCGTGCCACCGGCGCTGCCCGGTTGCGACGACTCGAAGACGGCGGCCTCATCGCCGGATACGGGCCACAGGTCGATCTCGCCGCCGCAGGATTCGATGTCCAGGCGTTCGTCACGATGGAGATCGCCCAGGGGGCACTCGCCACCATTCGCGAAGTACTGGAATCCATTCCCGGCGTGCTGGAAGCATTTTCGACCACGGGAACCGGTGACATCCTGTGCCGCATCGCCGCCGACTCCCACCTCGGACTACAACACACCCTCATCGAGTTGAACCGGTCGTCGATCATCACCCGCTCGACGAGCGTGATGGTGCTGTCGAACGTCGTGCCCTTCCGGGTGATGCCGCTGTTGCGCACACTCCAACCCAGCGGGTCGGCGAAGGCACCCGCGTATCGCCCACCGCAGACGACAGCGGTGCCGGAACGGTGATGCGGCACGGTGGAAGATGTTGTGTGGCGGAACACTCGGTACGGGACGGCGGAGGTCGAGTGAAAAGTTTGGTGACAAAGTGCCCGGATAGCGGGCACTATCCCACCAAAGCTAGATCGCCGTGGACCCATGTGCGTCGTCCGGCGGCGACGTGTGCTCGGCGAGCCTTGCGAGATTGAGCAGTTGCCTTCTCGCCATGACGAGGTCGCCGACACAGATCGCCGGAGCCAGCACGCCGGCCCCGCTCATCACGAGCTTCAACAGCAACCTCGTGTGCGGGCACGCGGGGACGAGCACATACGACATGACAGCGCCCATGATCCGTCCCGTGTAGTGCACCTGCGTTTCGACCGCGAGCAACCGTCCTTGCGGGTGGTTCGCCGTGCGCGTGAAGGGCCGGCCGGGCTCCGGTGGAGGGATATCGAGCAGCCTCTGCGGAGAACGACGGCCACCGTTGTCTATCCAGTCGTACGAATACGGCGCCATCTGGATCTGGGTGACCCAAGGCCAGACGACAGCCGGAGCGGCGCGCACGGTGACGCCCCGCCACGCCTGAAGAGTCGGATCGGGGACGAAGTCGTCACACGGATAGCGGCGGGCGACCTCGGCGTCGGTCACACCCCAGCGGTCGCCGAACATGGACCCTCCCCACGCGACCCTGCGCGGTCGCACAGGGACTACTCTTCCCGATCCGCCTCGGGACTGTGCGAGATCGGGCCTGCTACCACGCAGCCACGACACGTCCCGCGATATGACGCATCCCGGCCGTGGTCGGATGCATCGGTGCTGCAAAAGACAGCGACTGCTGTCCCTCGAACCAGCGCTGGTCGGGAGCGGCGCACGCGTCGTGCCCCTCCGAACCCCCGGCGACATCCACGAATTCGGCACCGGTGTTCGCGGCTGCACCGGCGAGTACCTGGTTCATCCGGCCGAAGAACCCCTTGACGAAGGAGGCGTCGGCGTCGCTGGTGGGGATGTTCGGCCAGCACCCGCGGTCGCCGAAGATGCCGCCGTGCCCGACGAGCAGGACCCTCGCACCGGGCGCCTTCTGCCGGATCTTGCCGAGCGTCGCCGTCACTTTCGGACCCAGCGCGTCGAGTGCGGCGGCCATTCGAGTCGCCACGTTCGGATTGGACCGGCAGTGCGCATCTCCGCCCGGAAGATCGGTGTAACAGGCGGAGACCAGGGTGCGCCATCCGACGTCGTTGCCGCCGATGCTGAGGGTCACCAGGGTGGTGTCTGCTGCGAGCAGGTCTATCTGGCGCGGTACCTGTCCGGTCTTCGTGTCCTGCGGGATCCTGGTGACGTTGTCGGTGCGGGCGGCTGCGCACGACACGTTGATGAACGACGCGGGACGCAGTGCGTGCGCCACCAGCGCCGGGTATCCCACATCGGAACGGGCACATCCACCGATCATTGCGGCTGCGTCGAGGTACGGTCCTGCGGCCCGCGAATCACCGAGCGCGACGTACCGAACACCTTGATCCACCACCGTGTCGCTCATCGCCGACCCGGGCCACACCATGCTCACAGTCGCGACGGCGGCCACCAGAGTTGCCCGCACACCGGCGCGCCTTCTCATTTGACCCTGCACTGCGGGACAACGACATTCATGCTTCCTCCGATGGAGCTCTACAGCTGTGGCAGGCGTCGGCGCGTACCGCGGAAATCTCCGCAGTACGCGCCGCGCGTGCCTTCACCGTGTGAAATCGGAACCGCCGGCATTGCCGTTACGACTGTACGGAAAGCGCGCCCGGTTCAGCCGTGTTTCAGAAGAGTCGGGGGTCGTTGCTCGTAGTCGGACGGGGTCTCGTCACCCGCTCGGCAGGCCACATAGAACGGCGGCGCCGCGATCCCCGAGAGCTTCAGGGAT
>NZ_JBHWWX010000040.1:0-41116 GCF_042730335.1 Rhodococcus sp. NPDC060084 | reverse complement strand
CGGCTCGTCCTGCTCCTTCATGGCGCGTGCCTCGGCCTTGAGGATGCGGGCCGACTTGCCCGCGCTGCGCGTCAGTTCGGGCACTTCTCCACGCCGACGCCGGTCAGCGAGCGAACTTCCATCTCTGCCTGCTTGTAGGGATCTTCCGGCTTGCCGCGGCCCAGGTACGTGCCGACGATGCCGAGCAGGAAGGCGAGCGGGATGGACACGATGCCGGGGTTCGACAGCGGGAACCAGGAGAAGTCGGCGTCGGGGAACATCGCGGACGGGCTGCCGGACACGGCGGGCGAGAACACGATCAGCACGAGGCAGCTGATCAGACCGCCGTAGATGCTGAACAGCGCACCCGTGGTGTTGAACTTCTTCCAGAACAGCGAGTACAGCAGCGTCGGCAGGTTCGCCGAAGCGGCAACCGCGAAGGCGAGTGCGACCAGGAAGGCGATGTTCTGTCCCATCGCGAGGATGCCGAGAACGATCGAGACCAGGCCGATCACCACAACGGTGATCCGCGAGACGCGCACCTGCTCGTCCTCGGTGGCGTTGCCGCGCTTGATGACACTGGCGTAGATGTCGTGGGCGAACGACGCCGACGCGGTGATGGCCAGCCCCGCGACCACGGCGAGGATCGTGGCGAACGCGACCGCCGAGATCACGGCCAGGAACACCGTGCCGCCGAGTTCGAACGCGAGCAGCGGGGCCGCGGCGTTCTCCTTGCCCGGTGCGTTGAGGATGACGTCCGGACCGACCAGGGCGGCAGCACCGTAACCGAGAACCAGCGTGAACAGGTAGAAGCCACCGATGAGCGCGATGGCCCACGTCACGGAGCGACGAGCTTCCTTCGCGGTGGGCACCGTGTAGAAGCGCATCAGCACGTGCGGCAGGCCGGCGGTACCGAGCACCAGAGCGAGGCCGAGCGAGATGAAGTCGATCCGCGACATGTCGCTGATGCCGTACTTCGCACCCGGGGCCAGGACGTCGCGCTGGGCGACAGCCTCGCTCGCGGAACCCGACACCATCGCCTGTGCGTCGGCGAGGAGCTGAGAGAAGTTGCCCCGCACCGCGACCAGCACGAGCACGAACATCACACCTGCACCGGCGATGAGGAGCACCGCCTTGACCATCTGCACGTAGGTCGTGCCCTTCATGCCGCCGATCAGCACGTACACGATCATGAGCACACCGACGACGGCGACGACGACCGCCTGCCCCGTCTTGCCTTCGATGTCGAGCAGGAGCGCAACCAGACCACCTGCACCGGCCATCTGGGCCAGCAGGTAGAACAGCGACACCGCAAGGGTGGACAGCGCCGCGGCCATGCGCACGGGCCGTTGATTGAGCCGGAAGCTCAGCACGTCGGCCATCGTGAAACGGCCGGTGTTGCGCAGGAGTTCGGCGACGAGCAGCAACGCGACGAGCCACGCGACCAGGAAGCCGATCGAGTAGAGGAAGCCGTCGTAGCCGTACACGGCGATGGCACCCGCGATACCCAGGAAGGACGCTGCCGACAGGTAGTCGCCTGCGATGGCGAACCCGTTCTGCGGGCCGGAGAACTGCCCGCCACCGGTGTAGAAGTCGGACGCCGTCTTCGTGGTCCGGCTGGCACGGATGACCAGGCCCATGGTGACGACGACGAACGCGAGGAAGATCGCGATATTGAGGAGCGGGTTACCGATGTCGGTGGTGCCCTGTGCGAGAACGCTCACTGCTGCGGTCCTTCCAGCTCGGTACGGATCGCAGCGGCACGGCCGTCGAGCTGACGACCGGCGAACTTCACGTACACCCCGGTGATGATGAAGGTGGTCAGGAACTGGGCGAGTCCCAGCAGGAGCCCGATGTTGACGTTGCCGATGACCTTGGTGGCCATGAAGTCGGTCGCGTAGGTCGCGAGCAGAACGTACAAGGCGTACCAGGCCAGGAAGAACGCCGTCACGGGAAACACGAACCGGCGCAGGCGACTGCGCAGCTCCTGGAACTCAGGGCTTTCCTGCATGTCGACGAACTCTTGCGGCGTCGGAACGCGCCGCTGGGGTACGTCGCTCTCGCTGGGAGGTGCTGTGGTCACTGCCGACTCCTTGGTCGTACGTGTGAGGTGTAGTGCTCACACACGTTAATGAGACGGCGATCACACAAATAGAGGGGTGTGCCGACCGCACGCCGAACTGCCGAGCGATGCGACGAACGGTCGGCTCACTGCGACGAACGGCGGTCGTCGAACGCTCCGAGCTCCCGATCCCGGCCCATGCCCAGTCGCTCGGGCACGTGCATCCGCGAGAATGTGCGGCCCACATCGGCCGGAATCCGCGTCCGCGTAGCAAGACTCACGGTGATCATGGTCAGGAATGCGAGCGGCACGCTCGCCGCGGCCGGGTATTCCGACAGCACCGCCGGCCATCCCTCCGCGGTCGCCGGATCGAACCGCACCACGATCGACATCAGGGCGGCACCACCCGCGACGGCGCCGCCCACCACCATGCCCGCGGCAGCACCGATTGCCGTCAACCCGCGCCACCAGATCCCCAGTACGAGCAGCGGACACAGCGTGGAGGCGGCGATCGCGAAGACCTGCCCCACCGACCGCGACAGGTCCAGGGACGTCACCGACAACGCGAGCACGAGCGGCACGACACCCGCGAGCACCGCCGCGAGCCGGAAGTCACGGACCCGCCCGCGCAACACGTCGGTGGACAGCACCCCCGCCACGCTCACCAGCAGGCCCGACGACGTGGACAGGAACGCCGCGATCGCACCCGAGGCCACGAGCGCCGCGACCAGTTGCCCGCCCCACCCGGACAGCACCGACCCGGGCAGCAGCAGTACCGCGGCGTCGGAGCGGCCGGTGATGAGCAGTTGCGGGACGTACAGCCGGGCGAAGACCCCGAGGACGGTGGGGAACAGATAGAACAGCCCGAGGAGCCCGATCACCGCCAGCGAGGTCATGCGGGCGGCACGTCCGTCGGGGTTGGTGTAGAAGCGGACGAGTACGTGCGGCAACCCCATGGTGCCCAGGAACGTCGCGAGCATCAGTGAGTACACCTGGAACAACGGGTGCGCGCCGCCCGCACCGATGCCGGCGCCGGGTGCGGCCCAGGTGTCGTTGTCCGACGGAGCGCCCGCCACCACGGGGACCGGCGACCCCGCCTCGAGCACCAGCTGGGTTCCGGCCCCGAATTCGTGTTCTCCCGGTGCAAGCTCGATCACGCCGGAGACGGGCACACCGTCCACGTCGCCCCGGGCCGTCACCTCCAGCGGGTCGGCGACCTGCACGATGACGTCGACGGTGATGTCGACGGTGGTGGTTTCGGTGACTGTCGGGGGAACAGGACCGTCCACCGCGCGATCATCACCGACGAAATGCAGGATCAGGACGAGGGCGGGAATGGCGACCGCGGTGAGCTTGAGCCAATACTGGAACGCCTGCACGAACGTGATCGACCGCATCCCGCCACCGACCACGTTCGCGACGACGATGATGCCGACGACTGCGACCCCCACCCAGTCCGGGACGCCGAGAAGAATATTCAGCGTGAGTCCCGCGCCCTGGAACTGCGGCACGAGATAGAGCACGCAGATGATCGCGACCACCATCATCGACAGGGTGCGCAGCCATCGTTCGCCGAGACGGAACTCCGCGAAATCCGGCACCGTGTAGGCACCGGATCGCCTCAGCGGTGCCGCGACGAACAACAACAGCCCGAGATACCCGGCGGTGAACCCGACCGGATACCAGAGGGCGTCTGCCCCGAACTTCGCGACCAGCCCGGCGACGCCGAGGAAGGACGCGGCGGACAGGTACTCCCCGGAAATGGCGGCGGCGTTCCACCGCGGCCCGACGCTGCGGGACGCGACGAGGAAATCGGAGGTCGTGCGGGCCATACGGACGCCGTAGACACCGATCGCGACGGTGGCGACAGCCGCCGCGACGAGGCCGACGACGGTCGCGACGGGAATCGACTCGGTCATGGCGCGTCAGTCGTCGGTCAGGTCTGTGAAGTCCTGCTCGTTTCGTTCGGCGAGGCGCACATAGACCCACGCGATCCCGAGCAGGACCGGATAACCGACGATGCCGAGCAGAATCCACGGGAGCCGGACGCCCATCAGCGTCACCTCCGACAGTCGCGGCACGAAGTGCAACAGCACGGGAATTGTCCCGAGCAGGCACACCGTTGCCAGGGCGACCCGGATGGCGAGGCCGAGTTGGGCGCGCACCAGGCCGCGCACCATCGCATCGCCGACCTCGGTCTGTTGCTGCACCTCGACCCGCGTGCGGACGATGCGCGCGCCCCGCCGCTGCGCGAGAACCACACGCTGCCGCGGCGGGGGTGACCCGCCTGCCTGGGTGCTCACCGCGACGTCCACGTCTGCATCGGGCCGCGGATGAGGCGGTCCTTGAGTTCACGGGTGTGGCGACGACTGACCGGCAACTCGACCGGTGGCGCGTCACCGTTCCCCTTCACACACACCACGAGTCCGGAGCCGACGCTGCGAATACCGGTGACCAGGGGCAGCGCGACGAGGAAGGACCGATGCACGCGCAGGAAGCCCGCGTCGGCCCATCGGCTCTCGAGGGTCGAGATCGGGATGCGCACGAGATGCGAACCGGTCGCGGTGTGCAACCGGGCATAGTCACCGTCGGCCTCCACCCACTGCACCGACGACCGGGGAACGAGAGTGGTCACCCCACCCAGTTCGACGGGGATCACTTCGTCGCCCGACTGTGGTTCCGGCGCCCGCCCCGCCCCGGACCGGCGCCGCTCGACGATCCGTTGCACCGCCTGAGCGAGGCGCTCCTCCCGAAGGGGCTTGAGCACATAGTCCACGGCACCGAGGTCGAACGCCGACACCGCGCGGTCGTCGTGTGCGGTCACGAACACCACAGCCGGTGGGGTCGCGAAGTTGCGAAGGATGCCGGCGATCTCCAGACCGTCCAGTCCGGGCATGTTGATGTCGAGGAACACCGCATCGACCCCACCGTCGCGCAACAACCGCAGCGCCGTCGTCGCGTCGCTCGCGGTATGGACCTGGGCGATCTCGTCCTGAGCGCGCAACAGGTACGCAAGCTCGTCGAGAGCGGGCGGTTCGTCGTCGACGGCCAGTACGGTGAGTGTCTTCTCTGCTTTGTCGTTCACGGCGGACCTATCGTGCCACGTCGGGCACCCGTCAAGGCCGGATACCCGCACGGAACTTGGGTACCCGCATGCTCACTTTCGTACCGGCCCCCGGGGCGGTCTCCACCACCAGCCCGTAGTCGTTGCCGAAAGCGGCCCGGAGCCGGTCGTCGACGTTGGCGAGCCCGACGTGCGCGGACTCCTTGACCCCGCTGCCGTGCTCACTCTCGGCGATCGAGTCCAGCGTTCCGGAACGCAGCAGTTCCGGGTCCATTCCCACCCCGTCGTCCTCCACACTGATGACGCAGTCGGTGCCCTCGTCGGCTGCGGTGATCGTGATGGTGCCGGTGCGGGTGGATGTCCCGGCGATACCGTGCCGGACCGCGTTCTCGACGAGTGGCTGCAACGCGAGGAACGGAAGCGTCACGTTGAGAACCTCGGGTGCGACCTGCAACCGCACCTCGAGCGCATTGCCGAAACGGGCTCGCTCGAGCGTGAGATAGCGATCGATGTTCCGCAGTTCGTCGGCGAGCAGCGTGTACTCCCCCGTCGCGCGGAACGAGTAACGCGTGAAATCTGCGAAATCGAGCAGCAGTTCTCGTGCCCGGTCCGGGTCGGTGCGCACGAACGACGCGACGGTGTTGAGCGCGTTGTAGATGAAATGCGGGCTGATCTGCGCGCGTAAGGCCCGCAGCTCGGCCCGGTCGAGCCGGGCCCTGGAAGCGTCGAGTTCGGCCAGTTCGAGCTGGCTGCACGCATACCGCGCCACCTCCGTGATCGCGCCGAGCAATGCGGGACCGGGAGTCGTCGTCGTCACCACGCCCAGCACACCTGCCACTCCCACGCCTTCGATCACGAGGGGCTGGGCGATCAGTGCGCGCGCGGCGAGGTCCCGGGGGCCCGGAGCCAGGTCACGGTGTCCGACCAGTACCCGCCGCTCCTCCGCGACGGCGCGCGCGGCGGCGTCGTGCATGCGGTCCGCGAGGCTCTCGAACGGGCCGTCCCACGCGAGCAGCGTTCCGTCCGCGTCCACGAGGGCGACGGCCTGCGCTTCTGCGAGCAGCATCCGCAGGTGCACGGCCGCTTCCGTCGCGGACGAGGCGTCGAGCCCCCGTCGCAGGGGACGCGCGGCGAGGGACGCCGTGTGCAGCGTGGAATGCACCGCCCGTTCGGCGGGGGTGGTGACGACCCGGCGGGTCCGCGCCCACACCACGGCCAGTACGGCGACGACCAGAATCGTGACGGCCGCGAACGCGAGGAGAACGGTTCCGGTCACGTTTCGGCGATCCTCGGCGCTACGGCCACGGGGTCTGGCGGTTCGATCATGGTCATACGCTACGACGAGCACCGGTGACGGGCAGGTCGATCACGGCGGGGGTGTCCCGTTTCCCGTTCTGCCGCGATGTTCGACCCGTTCCTCCGCGGCGGCTTCCTCGATGTCCAGACTCTCGAGTTCGGCCCGCAGACTCTCGTCGTCCAGCGTGCCGTCGTCTCGTGCCGCGATGAGCGCGGTGCGCTGGGCGCGGAGCACGGCGCGTCGAAACTCGTCGAACAGTGCGCCGGCGTCGACACCGGCCTCGGTGTCGTCCTCGGACTCGACCTGTCGCGCGTCGACGCGGGCCTTGACGGATCGTCGCACGCGTTCGAGGATCCGGCGCACCGCGTCCGGGTCGAACCCGCCCGGCGGATCCTTCTCCAAGCTTGCGATCTCTTCTTTCGCCGCGTTCGCCGTGATGGTGCGGGCCAGTTCGCGTTGCTCGGTGGCGCGAAGGCGTTCGTACGGATCGACGACGTCGAGCCGCCGGATCAGCATCGGCATGGTGGCGCCCTGAATGAGCAGCGTGCCCACCGCCACGACCAGCGCGGCCAGGTGGATGAGCTCCCGTCCCGGGAACGGCTCCCCCGAGCCGAGGACCGCCGGCACACCGCCGGCTGCGGCAAGGGTGACGACGCCGCGCATCCCCGCCCACGACACCACGATGTGCTCGCGGTACGTCAGCGGGTCGCGGCCGAGGCGGGTGAACCCGGCCGTGCGCACCGCCCGGCGGCGACCCCAGTTCAGAAAGCCCCAGATCGGGCGGACGAGTATGACCACCGCCAGCACCGCAACGGAATAGAGCAACACCGGCACCACGTCGAGGCCGGTGTCGGCCACTTCGTCCAGGACGAATTTCAGTTGCAGGCCCATGTAAGCGAAGACGAACATTTCGAGCAGGATGTCGACGCTCTCCCACACGAAGCGTTCCTGTAACCGCGTGGTGACCGCGGTGTCGGTGGCCCGGTGCCCGATGTACAGGCCCGCCGCGACCACTGCGAGCACCCCGGACGCGTGGATCTCCTCGGCGACGAGATAAGCCGCGAACGGAAGGACCAGCCCGAGAGCAGTTTCCAGCGGCGAGTCGAACATGCGGCCGCGGACCCAGTGCACCACTGCCGCGAGGACCAGACCCACCGCGACGCCGCCGACGACTCCGTATGCGAAGAACAGCACCGGTGAATCGGCGAACACCGGGGTCCCCGCAACCATGGCGATCGCCACCGCGAACAGCGTCAGTGCGGTCGCATCGTTGACGAGTCCTTCACCGGTGAGGATGGAGATGACGCGTTTGGGCAGTCCGAGTTTCTGCCCCACCGCGACCGCGCTGACCGCGTCGGTGGGCGCAACCACCGCCCCCAGGACCAGCGCGGCACCGAACGTGAGGTCCGGAACCAGCCAGTTCGCGAAGAATGCCACCGCGAACGCCGTCGCCAGCACCGTGACGATCCCGAGTCTGAGGATCGGTGCGAGATAACGCCGGAACGTGGGAACGGAGAACTTCAGCGCCGCCGAGTACAGCAACGGGGGCAGCACGACCCCGAGCAGTACGTCCGGTTCCAGCTCGAGCCGCGGCAGGCCGGGCAGGAACGACGCGATCGCGCCGATGATGACGAGAACCAGTGGGCCCTGCAGGTTTCCCCTGTTCGCCAGTCCTGTGACGGCGATGGCCGCGATGACGACGAGCAGAATCATGGTCCCGTTCACGGGACCGATTCTCCCCCTATGCCGCCCGTGGGGCACACCCTCCGGTCACGTCGTCACTTGGTGCCGAGGGCCTTCTTCACTGCACTCTGCGCGGAATCGACCTGCCCGGCGAACTTGCCGCCGGTCTTGCTGTCCGCGACGTCACCGACCTTGTCGATGGCGCTGTTCACCTTGTCGGGATTCTCGGCCGCGAACTGCTTGCCCTTGTCCACGATGCCCTTGACGCTGTCCATGAATCCCATGCGGGAACCCCTTTGTTCGATGATCGAGCGAACAAAGCGTGACACAGCGAGAGCCGGGGTGATGAACCGGTCACCGCCCCGGCCGGGTCAGGGTGCGGTGCCCGGCGGGGTAGCCGGGCCCGGACCGCCCCCCGGGCGAGGATCGGGCTGTGGACCGGCGGGCGGTGACCCGGGCCGCGGATCCGATGCCGAAGCGTCTGTGGCGGGGTTTTCGGCAGCCGGGTTTCCGGCAGCGGGGTTTTCGCTGCCGAGGTGCTTGCGCGCCGCGTCCTGCGCCTTGCCGATGTGCTGCGAGTATTTTCCGCGGGTCTTGGAGTCGGCGATGTGGCCTGCCTTCTCGATGTACCCGTCGACCTTGTCGGAGTTCTGTGCGGCGTAACCCTTGCCCTTGCCGAGCAGTCCCTTGACGGTGTCCATGAGTCCCATGGCGTGTCCTTCCGTTGGAACTACGACCAGCGTCCCACAGGTCAGGGTGCTCCGGGCAGGTCCTCCCGAGATGCGAACAGACGCCGGCGCTCACCGTGGATGCGACCCGTTACCCACCAGCAGGCCTCGACGAGAAGCACACCGATCGCACCGCAGGTGAGCGCGATGGTGGAGTACGCGACGTTCGACGGGTCGAGCGCGAAGAACTCCCGGCAGAACGGCACCGAGAACAGCACGACGTAGCCGAGCACGGCTCCCGCGATCAGTGCGATCTTCCACCATTGGTACGGCCGTGCCACCACGGCCAGCACCCACAGGGCGATCATGATCAGGGTGATGAGCGCGGACGTCCCGGCCTGCACCTTCTGTGCCTCGGTCTGGTCCGGTCCCGCGTAGACGAGGAGGTAGCAGACGAAGGTCGCGACACCGACGATCACGCCCGACGGGATGGCCAGGCGCATCACCCGCGACACGAAACCCGGTCGTGCCCGCTCGTTGTTGGGAGCGAGCGACAGCAGGAACGCCGGGATACCGATGGTGAACCACGCGGCGATCGTCACGTGCCGCGGCAGGAACGGGTACGGCAGCGGATCGAAGTCGAAGATCGGGGCCAGCACCCCCGACGCACCGATGAAGAATGCGAGCAGCACCGAGTACACCGTTTTGGTGAGGAACAGATTCGAGACGCGTTCGATGTTGCCGATGACGCGGCGGCCCTCACCGACGACGTAGGGCAACGTCGCGAACTTGTTGTCGAGCAAGACGATCTGCGCGACGGACCGCGCTGCGGGGCTGCCCGAGCCCATGGCGACTCCGATGTCCGCGTCCTTGAGCGCGAGGACGTCGTTGACCCCGTCTCCGGTCATCGCGACGGTGTGGCCGCGCGACTGCAGCGCACCGACCATGGCGCGTTTCTGGTCGGGACGTACGCGCCCGAAGGTCGTCGATGCTTCGGCGATGTCGGCGAGTTGCTCGCGATCGTCGGGCAGTGTGCGCGCGTCGATCGGGCTGTCGCCGTGCGGCAGGCCGAGTGACGACGCGACCGCTCCCACAGACACGGCGTTGTCGCCGGAGATGACCTTGACGTCGACGTGCTGTTCCGCGAAGTACTCGAGCGTGGCCTTCGCATCGGTCCGCACCCGCTGCTCGAGCACGACCAGGGCGACGGGCGCGACGGTTCCGGGTGCGAGTGCGTCGTCGACGGGCCGGTCGCTGCGGGCCAGCAGCAGCACGCGCAGCCCCTGAGCTCCGAGTTCTTCCGCGCGCCGCGCCGTCGGTGTTCCCGAATCGAGGAGCACGTCGCACGCGCCGAGCAGCCAGTTGCCGTGTGCCCCGTACGACTGGCCGCTCCACTTCTTCGCCGAGGAGAACGGTGCGATCGCCGTGGGCTTGCCCCAATCGGGGCCGTCGGGAAACGCCTCGGCGATCGCGAGCACGCTCGCGTTCGGGCGGGGGTCGTCGCAGGCCAGGGCAGCCAGCGCGGTCCGGGCAGCGTCGAGGTCGGTTCCGCCGGGGCTCTCGACGAGTTCGACGTCGGCGAGCCGCATGCCGTTCTCGGTGAGAGTTCCGGTCTTGTCCGCACACACGATGTCGACCCGTGCCAGTCCCTCGATCGCGGGAAGCTCCTGCACGAGGCACTGGCGGCGGCCCAGCCGGACGACGCCGACCGCGAACGCGATGGAGGTCATGAGGACCAGGCCTTCGGGCACCATCGGCACCAGCGCCGCGACCATGCCGCTCAGCGAGGGTCCGAGGGCTTCACCGCTCGAGAACAGCTGGTTGAAGATGATGAGCAGGCCCGCGGGAATCATCAGGTAGGTGATGAGCTTGAGGATCTTGTTGATGCCCGCGTTCAGCTCCGAGTGGACCAGCGTGAACTTGCTGGCCTCCTCCGCGAGCCGCGCCGCGTACGCGTCCCGTCCGACCTTCGTCGCCCGGTAGGCGCCGGTCCCCGAGGACACGAAGCTGCCCGACATCACCGATGTCCCCGGGTCCTTGTGCACGGCGTCGGATTCACCGGTGAGCAAGGACTCGTCGAGTTCGAGCCCGGCCGACTCCACGACGGTGCCGTCGACGACGAGCTGATCGCCGGGACCGAGTTCGATGATGTCGTCGAGCACGACCTCGCGCGGGGGCAGCTCGCCGCTGCTGCCGTTGCGGCGCACTACCGGCCTGGTCTGGCTGACGATCGCGAGTTTGTCCAGGGTCCGCTTGGCGCGGACTTCCTGGATGATGCCGATGGAACTGTTCGCCACGATGAGCAGGCCGAACATGCCGTCGACGATCGAGCCGGTCGCGAGCACGATCAGCAGCAGGACGCCCAGAATCGCGTTGATCCGGGTGAAGACGTTGGCACGGACGATGTCCTTGACCGAACGGGACGCGCGGTCGGGGACGTCATTGGTCTGCCCGCGGGCGACTCGTTCGGCGACCTGTTCGGTGGCCAGCCCGTGCTCGAGATATGCGGGGTCGTCGGTGAGCGTGTCACTCGTCTCGACTACCGCGGTGGGCTCTTCTCCTGCCATAACCAATGAGCGTATTCCACCGGGCGGCGCCCCTGTTCCCCCGGAGGCTGCGTCAGCCGAGTGGGATCCACCACGGGTCGCGCGCGACGGGGCGGAGAGCGTCGATCCGCTGGCCGGGCATCGGCACGGCAGTCGCGACGCCCACCTCCTGCGCAGCCGGGAGCAGGCGCGCGATCGGCTCGGACCACGAGTGCAGGGCGAGGTTGAACGTCCCCCAGTGCACGGGGACGAGCAGGCTGTCGCGACGCTCGGTGCCGCCGAGGTCGAGGTGCGTGCGCACGGCTTCTTCGGGGTCCATGTGGACGTCGGGCCAGCGCCGGTCGTACGCGCCGACGGGCAGCAATGTCAGGTCGAACGGCCCGTACTTGTCGCCGAGGTCCGCGAAGCGCCGCGTGTAACCGGTGTCGCCGCCGAAGAACGCGCGGCGGGTCGGACCGGCGATCACCCAGGACGACCACAGAGTGATGTCGCGCTGCAGACCGCGGCCGGAGAAGTGCCGGGCCTCGGTGCACGTGATGCGCAGACCGTCGATCTCGACGTGCTGATCCCAGTCGAGTTCGACGATCCGGTTCTCGGCGACCTTCCACCGTCGCAGGTGGGCACCGATCCCCAGGGGCACGACGAACCGGGCCTCGGGCTGCAGGGCGGCGAGGGCTTCGACCGTGACCCGATCGAGGTGGTCGTAGTGGTCGTGCGAGATGACGATCGCGTCGGCGGCGGGCAGCGCCTGCAGTTCGACGGGCACGGGATGCATCCGCTTCGGGCCGACGGTCGGCGACGGGGAGACCCGGTCGCTCCACACCGGATCGCAGAGCACCCGGTAGCCGTCGATCTCGAGGAGGGCACTGGAATGCCCGAACCAGGTGACGGCGAGTTCGGCGGCGTCGACCGGCGCGAGCGACGGTGCGAGGGGCACGTCGCTGCGCGGGGTTCCACGGGAACCGCGGGTGAGCATGTCCTTCAGGAGTCCGCCGCTGTCGTCGGGATCGAGCACGGACGCGGGATCGGTGTTGTGGAACCGCCCGTTGCGATAGTGCGGCGATCCTGCGGCGTAAGGCCGGATGTCGGAGACGGAAGCCCCGATCGAACTCGGCAGGCCCCGTGCAGCACGAGCGAACCAGAGCGCACCTGCGCCGGCGAGCGCGGACGACGCGGCCTGCCGGGCCCTCATCGGCCGCGGAAGATCGGGTCGCGGCCGCCCGCGCGGGCCAGCCTGGCTTCCTGGGCGTCCTCGCTGAGCCACGCAGCAGCCAGTGCTGCCGTCTGCTCGGGTGTGCTGTCGTCGCGGGTGCCGTCGTCGTTGAGGAACAGCTTCTGTGCTTGCAGCGACAGCGGCGCGAGCTTCGCGATCTCCTGCGCCCACGCCTGCGCGGCGGCGAGGTCGCCGATCCTGTTGGCGAGGCCGCGAGCCAGCGCCTCTTCGGCGTCGATGGGTTCGGCGGCGAGCAGGACGGTCCGGGCCGGACCACCGCCGACGAGTGACGCCAGCCGACGCACCGTCCATCGGTCCACCGAGATCCCGAGACGCGCTGCGGGCACCGCGAACCTCGCGCCCGGGGCCACCACTCGCAGGTCCGAGGCCAGCGCGAGCTGGGTGCCCGCTCCGATGGCGGGTCCGTTGATCGCCGCGATCACGGGAACCGGTGCGCTTTCGATCGTCTGCAGCATGTCGCCGAGGTTGTCGAGGAACCCGGCGGCATAGACGTCGCCGGACAGGTCGGCGCCGGCGCAGAAGCTCGTTCCGCGGCCCGTGATCACGACAACCCGGGCATCGTCGCCGACTGCCTGTTCGACCGCATCGCGGATCTCGATGCACAACTGCGAATTGAGCGCGTTCCGGCGTTCTTCGCGCTGCAATTCCAGCGTGACGACGTCACCGTCGCGGTTGATCCCGATCATGTATCTGGCACCCTTCCGTCACTGCCCAACGATCATTCCATTGTGTCGCCCGTACCGCGCGACTCCTGAGCGCGGGGTCGTCCGGGACCACGCATCCTGCCCGCGTCGCGCGGTGCCCGCCCGGCCTCGGCCAGCGCGCGGCGCAGGAGGAATTCGATCTGGGCGTTGGTGCTGCGCAACTCGTCGGCGGCCCAGCGCGCGAGCGCGTCGTGGACCGCCGGGTCGAGCCGCAACAAGACCTTCTTGCGTTCGGGCATGCCGAATTCCCTACTGGTACAGCGATCCCGTGTTGAGAACGGGCTGGGCACTCTGATCGCCACACAGTACGACGAGCAGGTTGGAGACCATCGCGGCCTTGCGGTCCTCGTCGAGCATGACGGTGTGCTCGGCCTCGAGGCGCTCGAGGGCGGTACCGACCATGGAGACGGCGCCGTGCACGATCTGTTCCCGGGCGGCGATCACGGCGCCGGCCTGCTGACGGCGCAGCATCGCTTGCGCGATCTCCGGGGCGTAGGCGAGTTGGTTGATGCGGGTCTCGATCACGCGCACGCCGGCCGACCGGACGCGAGCATGCACCTCGGACGACAGCTTCGTGGTGATCTCGTCGGCGTTCTGCCGCAGCGACATCGCCTCGGGCGCACCGTCGTACGGGTAACTCCCGGCGATGTGACGCACCGCGGCCTCGGTCTGGACGGCGACGAACTCCTCGAAGTCGTCCACGTCGAAGACCGCCCGCGCGGTGTCCTCGACCTGCCACACGATCACCGCCGAGATGTCGATGGGGTTGCCGTCCGCATCGTTGACCTTCGCCCTGGCCGTCTCGTGGTTGCGGATGCGCGTGGAGATCTTGCGACGGGAGTTGAGCGGATTCATCCACCGCAGGCCCGGTTCGCGGAGAGTGCCTGCGTACGAGCCCCCGAGCAATTGGAGCACGCGGGCTTCGTTGGGCTCGACGAGAATCAGGCCGGCGAGCGCGACGAGAGCGATGACCGCGACGACGGATCCCACCACGATCAGCGGAACGTTGATCTCGACCGCGGCCCACACGATCAGTGCGGACGCCAGTGCGGCGGCGACGAGTGCGGCGGCAAGTACGGGCCAGCCGTTGGACGAGCGTCCCGGGCGTTCCGACGAGGTGGTGGACTCTGCTGTTCCCATGGGGATCCTTCCGGGCACGAATGCGATGTCAAAGTGATATCACATTTTTGGATCATCGCCGGTGCCGGGTTCACAGGGCACGCCTCCCGATGTCACGGCATGATGGAGGGCAACCATCTGCGGAGAGGCCGGTGATGACGTCCGGAGGCAACACGGAGAACACGACGCCCGTCGACGTCGTCGTGATCGGTGCCGGGCAGGCGGGCCTGTCGGCCGCGTATTACCTGCGGCGGTTCGGGCTCGAACCCGAAACGGGGTTCGTGGTGTTCGACCGGTCGTTCGGCCCCGGCGGCGCGTGGCAGCACCGGTGGCCTTCCCTCACGTTGAACACCGTCAACGGCCTGCACGACCTGCCCGGGTCCGCGTTCTCCGACGCGGTCGACACCGGCTCCGGTGAAGTGCCCGCGTCGTCGGCGGTGCCCGCGTACTACGGCGCCTACGAGAAGGAGTTCGACCTTCCCGTACACCGCCCCGTTCAGGTCACGGTGGTGTGCAACCGCGGTGAACGCCTGCGGGTGGAGACCGATACCGGCGTGTACTCCGCACGGGGACTCATCAACGCGACCGGCACCTGGGAACACCCGTTCGTCCCGTGGTATCCGGGTGCGGCGCGGTTCCGGGGGCAGCAACTCCACACGAAGGACTACCGCGACGCCGAGCAGTTCCGTGGACGGCACGTGCTGGTCGTGGGCGGGGGAATCTCCGCGGTGCAGTTGCTCGACGAGATCTCGTTCGTCACCGCCACCACGTGGGTGACTCGACGCGAACCCGCCTGGCGCGACGAGGAATTCACGCCGGAATTCGGACGGACGGTGATCGCGGCCGTGGAGGACCGGGTGCGCCACGGATTGCCTCCCGGTTCGGTCGTCTCCGTGACCGGGCTTCCCGTCACACCCATGATCCGGGCGGCACGCGAACGCGGAGTACTCGACCGGTTGCCGATGTTCGCCGAGATCACCGAGACCGGTGTCCGCTGGCCCGACGGAACAACCCTCGATGTCGACGTAATCCTGTGGTGCACCGGTTTTCGAAGCTCACTCGACCACCTGGCGCCGCTCGGCCTGCGCAATCCCGGCGGGGGAATCACGATGACGGGCCGGCTCGCGACGCAGGTCGCCGCCGACCCCCGAATCCACCTCGTCGGCTACGGCCCGTCCGCGTCCACCATCGGCGCCAACCGCGCCGGGCGGGCTGCGGCACGTGAACTCGTCGACCATCTGACCACCGGAGCTGCGGCGTTGTGAAACGGCGCGGGGGGTCGGTCCTGGTGGTCGCGTTCGCAGCCGCGACCAGCCTTCTCGCCTCCGCGCCCGAAGCCGTCGAGATCGCGCTCCCTCCCCCGCCGCCACCGATCCCGGCGCCGCCGCCCACGCCACTGGCGCCCGACGAACTCGCCGCCCGTACCGTGCCGGTCGTCGTGACCATCGACGCGAGCCGCGGATGGACGGGAACGTCCGGAACGGGAATCGTTCTCACACCCGACGGCACGGTGCTGACCAATCATCACGTGGTCAGCGGAGCGACCGACATCACCGCGGTGAGCGCGGCGACGGGACTGATCTACGACGTCGACGTCATCGGGTACGACAGTGCACGCGACATCGCCGTACTCCAGCTCGGCACCGCGAACGGCCTTCCCGCGGCACCGGTCGCCGACGCTCTGCCACCGGCAGGAACTCCCGTCACCGCATTCGGGAACGCGGACGGCGGCGGCGTCGTGGTCGCAGCGGCGGGCACCGTCATCGCGGCCGATCGCAGCGTGATGGTCCGCGACTCCACCGAGGGCTCCCGCAAGCGACTCACCGGAATGCTGCAGACCGACACCCCGATCCGCCCCGGAGACTCGGGCGGTCCGCTCGTCGACCATTACGGCGCGGTGGTCGGAGTCAACACCGCCGGCGCGATCGAACGTGAGCAGCAAGAACCGTCCGAGTCCGCACCGGAGGCGTATGCCGTCCCGATCGCGGAGGCTCTCGCCGTCGTCGAACAGGTCCGGACCGGGGTCGGCACCGACACCGTGCACGTCGGCCCCACACCACGACTCGGTCTCGGCGTCTCCACGGCCCGGGCAGACGGCTCCGACCGCGGGGCCGAAGTGCTGTGGGTGTCGTTCGATACCCCCGCGTATCGCGCCGGTCTCGAAGCCGGCGACGTGGTGGTCTCCTTCGGAGGCGACACGGTGTCGTCGACGACCGACCTCGAGCAACGGCTACGAACCCGGAAACCGGGTGACACCGTCCGGATCGAATGGCTCGACGGGGACGGCCGTTCTCGTACAGCCGACGTGGTTCTCGAAGACGGCCCCGCCCGCTGATCCGCAGAACGCCGTAACGTGGGGCGACACCGCACCGGAACCGGGAGGGCACATGCCTCGACTTCTGCACCTCGATTCGTCCGCCGACCTCGACGCCTCGGTCTCACGCGAGCTGACACGGCTGTTCGTCGATACCTGGCGCGCAACCGGTTCCGGCCACACGGTGATCGAGCGGGACCTGCACCGATCGCCGCTCCCCCACCTCCCGGACGCCGCGCTGCACTACGCGGCACGGCTGCGCACCGGTACGGAGCGGCCCGACCCGGCGGCCGAGGGCCTGCAAGCCGAATTGATCGCCGAGGTGACAGGCGCGGACGCGGTGGTGATCGGTGCGCCGATGTACAACTGGTCGATGCCGTCCTCGCTCAAAGCCTGGCTCGACTACATCCACGTACTCGGCACCACAGTGCCGTTCGATACGCCGGACGCACCCCTGGTGGGCAAGCCGGTGGTGATCGTGTCGAGCCGAGGAAACACGTACGCTCCCGGAAGCCCCGGCGAGGGAACCGATTTCGTCATACCTCCCCTCGTGCAGGTCCTCGGCACCTCGCTCGGCATGTCGGTATCGGTGGTGACGGCGGAACTCACACTCGCCGATCGCCTGACACCGCTGGCCCCGTTCGCCGACCTCGCCGCGGAAAGCTTGGCCGCAGCTCGGGACGCCGTGCGAAATCTCGCGACGAGCCTGGCCCGGTGAGGACGAGCAGAACGCGCGGCCCGCACCGATGAGGTTCCTCGCAATGAAATGGCACGTCAAGGCTTCGAGAGCTTGACCTTCAACCCCCGCGGCTTCAGCGTGACGGCCTCGTGAACATCGAGTTCGTAACCGGGCTCGGGAACGAAATCGTACCGGCGGATCAGCGACGCGAGTGTGAGCACAGCTTCGTGGAGCGCGAACTGCCGGCCGATGCACGCGCGGATCCCGGTGCCCCACGGCTTGAAGATGTGCGCCGGCCGTCGCCGCACCGCGTCGGGTGCGAACCGGTCCGGGTCGAACCGCTCCGGGTCGTCGCCCCACAGTGGATCGCGGTGCAACTGCGGCAGCAGCACGAACACCCACGATCCCGGAGGAAGGGTGCGGCCACCGAGAGTCGTCTCGCCTCGCACCTTGCGGAAGTAGCCCGGCGCTGCCGGCCACAGCCGCAACGTTTCGTCCACCACCCGCCGCACGTATCGCAGCTTCGCGACCTGCTCGTAACCGATCTGCCCGTCGGCTCCGACCACCTCGGCGATCTCGGCGCGTGCCTTCGCCACCACCTCGGGGTGCCGGCTCAGGAAGTGAACCGCGAAGCCCAGGGTGGCGGCGGTCGTCTCGTTGCCCGCGACCAGGAATGTCAGGACCTGGTTACGGATCGATTCACGATCCAGTTGCTCACCGGTGTCCGGGTCGGCAGTGTGCATCATCAGCTCGAGCAGATCGGCCTGCGTGTCCTGCGAGCGCATCCGTTCGTCGACGATGCGATCGACCGTGTCCTGCATCAATGCGATGTCGCGGGCGTGTTGCTCACGGGCCGCCCGACCGAACACGGCGCGCAGGATCGGGATGTCGTTCGAGGAGCGGTTGATGTACTCGAGGGCGCGACTCATCGCCTCGACGAACGGATCGGGCTCGGCGCGGCCGAAGGAATCGAAGTCATAGCCGAACCCGCATCGCCCGATGACATCGAAGGTCAGCGACGTCATGCTCTGCGGCACGTCGACGTACTCGCCGCTGTCTGCTGCGACGTCCCAGCTGTGCAGCAGTCGGTCGATCACCGCGAGCATCGAGTCGTGGTAGCCGCGCATCGCGGCCTGGCTGAACCCCGGCCCGAGGATGTTGTGGGCCTTGCGCCAGTTCGGCTCGGAATTGAACGCCGTGAACAACCCGTCTCCGGCGATGACGCGGAGCTTACGCAGCGGCTCTCCGAGGAACTTTGCCCATTTCTCCTCGTCGTTGACCTCGCGCACCAGGTCCGCCCCCGACACCACGATCAGTCGGTGCCGGAAGATCTTCCGTTCGAAGATCCCGCCGAGTTCCTGTGCCACCCGCATCTCGCGCTGCACAGGCTTGGCCACGTCGATGCTGAGCAGATCCCCCAGAATCGGCAGCCTCCACCGAGGTTGAGGGATCGTCCGCGAATCGGTGCCGGTCGCAGGGCTGCTCGTCGAAAGCTGCGGTGACGCCATTCCAGAGAGTGTGCACCACTCACCATGGTGGTGTGTGCACGCTCGGCCGTGACCACATCCGGGCCGGTACAGACCCGTGGCGGAAGACGGAATCGTCGCAGCGGGATACTCGACACGTGAGCGCAACACTACGTATCAGCGGCCTGTCCACCTCGAGAGGCGAACGCACGCTGTTCGAAGGCCTCGACCTCACCGTCGCACCGGGTGACGTGATCGGGCTGGTGGGCGCGAACGGCGCCGGCAAATCGACGCTGCTCACGACACTGGCCGGGCTGGGGAACGCGGACGTCACCGGATCGATCGTGCTCAGTCCGCCCGACGCGACCGTCGGATACCTCGCCCAGGAACCCGAGCGCGTCCCCGGTGAGACGATCCTGGATTTCCTCGGCCGTCGCACGGGCGTGACGGACGCCGAGAACATCATGAACGCGGCTGCCGAGGCGCTCGGCGAGTCGGATGTCGACGATTACACCCCGGCACTCGAGCGGTGGCTCGCGCTCGGCGGTGCCGATCTCGCAGAGCGCGCCGAGAAGGTCGTGTCGGATCTGGGGCTCGGGGTCGGGCTCGACGCGCCGATGACCGGACTGTCCGGCGGGCAGGCGGCGCGCGTCGGACTCGCGGCGCTGCTTCTGTCGCGCTACGACGTGCTGCTTCTCGACGAACCCACCAACGATCTCGACCACGCGGGGCTGGAGCAACTCGAGCGTTTCGTCGCGGAGACCCGCACCGCGCTGGTGGTGGTGAGCCACGACCGCGAATTCCTCGCGCGGACCGTGACGGGCATCGTCGAACTCGATCCCGTCCAGCAGCAGATCTCGGTGTACGACGGCGGGTACGAGGCGTACCTCGTCGAGCGCGAGGTGGCACGGCGGCACGCCCGCGAAGAGTACGAGGAATTCGCCGACACCAAGTCGCAACTCGAGGACCGCGCGCAGATGCAGCGCAACTGGCTCGAACACGGAACACGAAATGCTCGTCGGAAGTCGAAGGACAACGACAAGATCGGGAAGAAATTCCGCGCGGAGGCCACCGAGAAGCAGGCCGCCAAAGCGCGTCAGACGCAGCGGCGCATCGAACGCCTCGATGTGGTCGAGGAACCCCGCAAGGAATGGGAACTGCGGATGGAGATCGCGGCGGCACCGCGCAGCGGCACGGTGGTCGCGACGCTCGACGACGCTGTCGTCCGGCGTGGTGACTTCACCTTCGGCCCGGTGACCACCCAGGTGCAGTGGGGTGACCGAATCATCGTCACGGGCCCGAACGGGGCAGGGAAAACCACGCTGCTGCGATTGCTGCTCGGCACCCTTACCCCGGATTCCGGGCGCGCGAGCCTCGGTTCCGGAGTCCAGGTCGGCGAAATCGATCAGGCGCGCGGCCTGTTCGAAGGCGACGAGCCTCTGGTCGACGCGTTCGGCCGGCAGGTCCCGAAGTGGCCGGACGCCGACGTACGTACCCTGCTCGCCAAGTTCGGACTCAAGGGGCACCATGTCCTACGGCCTGCGGCGTCGTTGTCTCCGGGCGAGCGGACACGAGCGGGATTGGCACTGCTGCAGGCGCGCGGTGTGAACCTGCTCGTGCTCGACGAGCCCACCAACCACCTCGATCTCCCGGCGATCGAGCAACTCGAGCAGGCGGTCGAGAGCTTCGACGGCACTCTCCTGCTGGTGACACACGACCGCAGAATGCTGGAGACGACGCGAAGCACGCGGCGGTGGCGACTCGAAGAAGGACGGCTGAGCGAGGAGTTGCTGTAGATGAGCGGAAGCGTTCGGGTGGACAGCTGGACGTGGTCGGTGCGGCTGTTCAAGACCCGTTCGGCGGCGGCATCGGCGTGCCGCGCCGGGCACGTGAAGGTCGACGGCGTGACAGCAAAGCCGTCGACACCGGTGACGATCGGCACCGAGGTCCGCGTGCGGGCGCACGGGGTCGAAAAGATCGTCGAGGTAACGCAATTGGTCAACAAGAGGGTGGGCGCGCCGATCGCCGCCACCGCCTACATCGATCACAGCCCACCGCCGCCGCCGAAGGAGATTCTCGCGGCGATCCCGATCCGCGATCGCGGCGCGGGTCGGCCCACGAAGAAAGATCGGCGCGAACTCGACCGGATCCGCGGTTTCCAGGACGACTGACGGGTCGTCTCCGGACACGGACGCCGTGGGCTTCGTGCCGGTCGTGTGACAGTCGCCGCATCCGCGGAAACCTGGCCCGCGTCGCGCTCGGCTCGCTATTATCACGGGCAATTCGGCTGCCGGGAGCTGGCGAATCTCGGGGTGGCCTCCCCGACAGTCCCCGAGGGGAGGCGGGTTTCATCCATGGCGTGTCGTATCAGTGAGCTGGTGCTCAGCTGCAGAGAACCCGAGGTGCTCGCCCAGTTCTGGTGTGAGGTCCTGGACTTCGTCGTGCTCGATCGTGAGGACGACGGGACGCTCGAGATCGGGCCACGCGAAGGGTTCGGCGGCGCGCAGCCGACCATCATCCTGAGTCGCAGAGATGAGCCCGAGCCGGGAAAGTCGCGCTTGCACATCGATGTCAACGCGATCGATCGTGATCAGGACGCGGAACTCGAGCGCCTGTTGAGCCTGGGCGCACGTCGGGCCGACATCGGACAGACGGGCGACGAGTCGTGGCACGTGCTGGCCGATCCCGAGGGCAACGAGTTCTGCCTCCTGAAGACTCGCCTCGAGCCCCTCTGATGCACGTGCTGACGCCACGACCGCCGGGGCCGTGGCGGGAGGGCGAGTTCCCGGCATTGACAAATCGTTGGGTTTTTACAACACTTTGTTCCATGAGTCCGGTACGCCGTGGGGAAACGCTCCCCATCTTCAACCGCATCCGCGTTCTCCGTGCGGAACGCGGTATGAGCCGAGCCCAACTTGCCGAGCTCATCGACGTGAACCCCCAAACGGTGGGCGCACTCGAGCGCGGAGACCACTATCCGAGCCTGGATCTTGCTTTCCGGATCTGCGACGTCTTCGACCTCCCGGTCGAAGCGGTCTTCTCGCGCACCGAGTTCACCCCCTTGTCGACCGAGCTCTACAGACCCCACACCAAGGAGGCCTGACATGTCCACCGCGTCGCTCATCGACCGGTACGAGGACTACCGCACCCGCCGGTTCCTCACGCACGAGGCCACATTCGCGAAATGGCTGCCGGCATGGCGCACCCGGCACCGTCGCCGCATCCTCGCCGGTGCCGTCGTCGCCCTGATCTCGGCGATGTTCGTCATCTCCGTGGCAACCTACTTCTTCCCTGTCGTCGCCATTGTGTGGCTAGCTGTCGTGTTGGTATTCCTGCCCACGTGGACATGCCTGCAGATCGTCTCGGGGCGGCAGTCCGACGCACCCCGGCATGCCCTCGACGAGCGTGAGATCGCCGAACGCAACAGCGCCCGCTCGATCGGGCTCTCGGTGGCGCAGAGCCTGCTCCTGATCCCGATCTTCGCGCTCCTGTGGAGCCCGCCGTTCGACTTCATCGACCACAAAGCGCTGTGCTACTCGGCGGGTGGATTCGCTCTCGCCGCAATACTTTTCAGCGGATGCCTCCCGGCAGTGCTGCTGGCGTGGACCCGACCCGACGACGACCCGGAGGACCAGCTGTGACCCTCACCATCGACAATCTCTCGAAACGCTACGGCACCACGGTCGCCCTCGACGGGGTGAGCTTCGAGGTGCAGCCCGGTGAACTGTTCGGGTTCGTCGGCAGCAACGGCGCCGGCAAGACCACCACCATGCGCATCGCGCTGGGAGTGCTCGCCGCAGACGGCGGAGAAGTCCGGCTTTCGGGCAAGCCCGTCGATCTCGACGTCCGCCGCACCATCGGCTACATGCCCGAAGAACGCGGACTCTATCCGAAGATGAAGGTCGGTAACCAGCTGATCTATCTTGCTCGGTTGCACGGGCTTTCGAAGCGCGATGCCACGGCGGCGATGCAGCGCTGGACCGAACGGCTCGGCATCGCCGAGCGGATCGGTGACACGGTCGATTCACTGTCCCTCGGCAATCAGCAGCGCGTTCAGCTCGCCGCAGCGCTCATACACGATCCCGCCGTCCTCGTTCTCGACGAACCGTTCTCGGGTCTCGATCCGGTCGCCGTCGACGTGATGAGCGAGGTTCTCGTCGAAAAGGCGAACACCGGTGTCCCGGTGATCTTCTCGAGTCACCAGCTCGATCTGGTGCAGCGACTGTGCGAGCGCGTCGGCATCATCGTCCATGGACGCATGCGCGTCGTCGGTGCCGTCGACGACTTGCGCGCCGAGGGTGCTTCCCGCCTGGTCGTGCACGCTCCCGACGCCCCCGCCGGCTGGGCCGACGGCCTGCCGGGTGTCTCCGGCTCGGAATACACGGAAGGTCGCACCGTGCTCACCATCGAGCCGGGCGCCGACGACCAGCAGATCCTCAAGACCGCGTTGTCCACCGGACCGGTACACGAGTTCTCCTTGCAGCAACCGTCCCTGACCGACCTGTTCCGAGAGGTGGTAGCCGCATGAGCGCCCCACTGAGCAACTCGCACGCGATCGGCCTGGTGGCGCGCCGCGAATTCGTCACCCAGGTACAGAAGAAGAGCTTCGTCATCAGCAACGCGATCGTGCTCGCTGCGATCGTCGTCGGCATCGTCGCGATGTCGATCTTTTCCGGCGGCGAGGACGACCGCCCCACCGTGGGTGTCGTCTCCGGCTACACCCTCGGCACGACGCTCGGTTCCATCGGCGACGCCGTGGGCACGCCGATCGAAGTCTCCACCGTGCCCGACGCCGACGCCGCTCGCGAGCAGGTAGGTGCGGGCAGCCTCGACGTCGCCCTCGTTCCCGGCGGTGACGGTACCGTCACCGCGATCACCGAGTCCGATATCGACGCCGATCTCAAAGCACTCATCGATACCGCGGTCGTGCAGGAAGCCCAATCCGCGGCGCTGTCCACCCGCGGAGTCGACCCCGCGGAGATCGCTGCGGCCGCTGCTCGCGCAACCGTGGTCGTCGAGGCCATCGAACCTCCCGACCCCGAACAGGGCCAGCGGATCATCCTGGCGACCGTTTCGGTACTCCTGCTGTACTTGCAGATCCTGCTGTTCGGAACGTATGTCGCGATGGGTGTGGTCGAGGAGAAGTCCTCGCGTGTCGTGGAACTTCTGCTCTCCACCCTCCGGCCGCTGCAACTGCTGTGGGGCAAGATCGTCGGCATCGGTGCCGTCGGTCTGCTCCAGCTCACCGCGTACGGCGTGGTGGGTGTCGGCGCGTCGCTCGCCACCGGGACGCTCACCATCACCGGAACCGCGATCAGTGTGCTGATCGGCACGCTCGGCTGGTTCATCCTCGCCTTCGCGTTCTTCGCCGTGCTCTATGCCGCGGCAGGGTCGATGGTGTCGCGGCAGGAAGACGTGAACTCCACGTCAGGGCCGTTGATGATCCTGATCATCGCGATGTTCTTCGCCGCGTTCTCGTCGATCGACGATCCGGAAGCGTCGTGGAGCACGACCCTCAGCTGGATCCCGCCGTTCTCGGCGATCCTTATGCCGTTGCGCATCGCCGCCGGTGTCGCGACACCGGTGCAGATCGTCGGCACCGTGCTTCTGATGCTCGCCGCGACAGGGTTGCTCAGTCTCGTGGCCGCGAAGATCTATCAGCGTTCGATCCTGCGTATCGGCCGCACGGTGACGTGGAAGGAAGCTCTCGGCCGGTAACCGCACGGCAGCACAGCTGAGTTGGACCACCGCTCACCTCGTATAGGTTTGTTCCACAGCGTGATCGACAGGTGGAGGCGACGTGGCGGGCGACAAGATCTCGGCTCAGCAGTTCATCGACAACGTGGTCGACCCCGGCAGTTTCACCTCGTGGGACACCACCCCGGTGAAGGTCCACGCCGACGAGAAATATCAGGCGGACCTCCGGCGAGCCGCCGAGAAGTCCGGCACCGACGAATCGGTTCTCACCGGAACAGGCACCGTGCACGGTCGCCGTGTCGCTCTGATCGCCTGCGAGTTCTCCTTTCTCGCAGGATCGATCGGCGTCGCGGCGGCCGAACGGATCGTGACCGCTATCGAACGCGCCACCGCCGAGCGTCTACCCCTGCTCGCCTCCCCGACCTCCGGAGGCACCCGAATGCAGGAGGGGACGCTCGCGTTCGTGCAGATGGTGAAGATCGCCGCTGCAGTCGCCCAGCACAAGGCTTCACATCTGGGTTACCTCGTGTACCTGCGTAATCCGACCACCGGCGGTGTGTTCGCGTCGTGGGGATCGCTCGGACACGTCACTGTCGCCGAACCCGGCGCACTCGTCGGGTTTCTCGGCCCCCGCGTCTACCAGGCGCTCTACAACGAACCGTTCCCGGAGGGCGTGCAGACGGCGGAGAACCTCTACCGCAAGGGCGTGATCGACGGAGTCGTCCCGCTCGAAAAAGTCCGGCGGCTCGTCCACCGACTGCTCCGTGTGCTCGTGGAACCGGATCGGCCCGACACCAGCACCTCTCGCGCCGTCACCACCGTCGACGACGTGCCCGACATCCCGGCCTGGCAGTCGGTCATGCTCAGCCGCAGGCCCGAACGCCCGGGTATCCGTGAATTGCTCCGGCACGCCGCGTCGGCTCAGGTACGACTGTCCGGTACCGGGGAAGGCGAGTCCGATAAGACGGTGTTGTTGTCGCTGGCGCGTTTTCGCGGCGTGTCGTGTGTGATGTTCGGGCAGGACCGCACCGGCCAGTCCGCGTCGAGCACGATGGGACCCGGCGCGCTGCGGGAAGCACGTCGCGCAATGCGGCTCGCCGAAGAACTCCGACTCCCCCTCGTTCTCGTCATCGACACCCTCGGCGCGTCGTTGTCGAAGGAGGCCGAGGAACGCGGACTCGCGCCCGAAATCGCCCGCTGCATATCCGATCTCGTGACCTTGTCGACGCCGACCGTGTCGGTGCTGCTCGGCCAGGGCACCGGCGGTGGCGCACTGGCCCTGCTTCCCGCCGACCGCGTGCTGTGCGCGCAGCACGGCTGGCTCGCCCCGCTACCTCCTGAGGGCGCAAGTGCCATCGTTCATCGCGACACCACCCACGCCCCGCGGATGGCGGAGGCGCAGGGAATTCGCGCGCGAGACCTGCTGCGTGACGGGATCGTGGACGGGGTGATTCCCGAACGACCCGACGCGAGCGAGGAACCGGTGGAATTCGTGAAGCGGGTCGGTGCCGCCGTCGCACGCGAACTCACCGGACTGGCCGGGGAACCCGCCGACGAACGGTACAGCCGCCGAATCGACCGGTATCGCCGCTTGGGTCTCCCAGCGGAGTGAGCTCGCCCGGTGATCAGGGACGCACACCCACCCCGGTGGCTACCTCTTCCGCCCGGCCGCGCAGGCTGTCTGCCACGAGCGGCGGGGTCGGCGCTCCGGCACCCTCCCGCAGACCCGAGACGAACTCGGCGAGTACATCCAGCGGCTCGGCCGACGGCGACCACCCGAGTTCGGTCCGAGCACGCGTGCAATCCATCAGCGGTAACCGAAGCACGGTGTCGAGCAGTCCCGGATCGGCCGGCGCGAGATGGGTATGCCAGGCCGCGGCGACGGCCGACCGGACGATCCCGCGCTTCATCGGCACGACCCGCGCGCCCAGCACTTCCGCGAACGAGTGGGCGTCGACCGGCGGTTCGGCCGCGATGTTGAACGCACCACGCACGGGCCGGAGGACGGCACGCACGTAGGCATCCGCCGCGTCGTCGGAATGCAGGATCTGCATCCGCAGGCCCGGCATGTCCGGAATGACCGGAATCGCAGGCAGCAGCGAGCCCGGTACGAACGGCCCCGCAAAGATCCGTCGCTGCGCTGTGGCAGAGCGTCGCTGGAAGATGAACCCGGGCCGCATCCGGACGAGACGGATCTCCGGATGCTCGAGTTCGAAGGCGTCGTACCACCGCTCGAGATAGGCCTTCTCCCTCGGATACGCCGCGCCCGGCCATCCGTGGGTGGGCCACGTTTCGTCGACGCGCGGTTCCTCGACTCCGGGCTCCGAAGTGGGGCCTGGCGAATAGGCCCCGACAGACGACGCCACCACGATCACGGGCACCTGCGCCTCCGCTGCGGCGGTGAGTGTCCGGATCGTGCCCAGCACGTTGTTCTCCCACGTCGTCTCCGGTTTGTGCGTGGGTTGGAACAGCCAGGCCAGGTGGACGAGCGCGTCGGCGCCGCGCAGCGTCTCCGCGAGATCGTCCGACGCGACATCGACAGGCGCGAAGGTCGATTTGGGGACCGCCCAGTCGGTCGGGCGACGGGCAATGCCCAGGACCGATTCCACGGCGGGTTCCGCCCCGAGGGCGCGAACCACTGCGGTGCCGACGTTGCCGGTCGCGCCGGTGACCACCACGTGCATGCCGGAAGAGCTAGCTTTCGAGTGTTCGGTCATGCTTCCGAGTACCCGGCGGGTGCGACGTAAACCTGCGGCTACCGCGCACCGCTGTCACGATTCCGGAACACCGAGCCGCGCCGAGGTGCCGATAAGGCACGCACTCTTATATCACCGCCCGAGCTGCGATTCCCCCACGCGGGGTGGTTGTCTGCGCTGCGCAACTGTGCCGCCGGGGATTCAGTCGTCCTCCCAGATCAGGTTGTGCAGGCGCATCGCTTCGATCAGGTCGGGGTCGTGTTCCTCGACGGGGCCGTAGTCCAGGACCGTGATGTTCTTGCTGACCGGTCCGTCACCGGGACGTTCGTACAGCGCCCAGAGCACCAGTCCGTCGCCGTGCCGGGAGTCGAATTGGATGCCGGCCACCGGCTCACCGTCGGGATCGGAGAGGGTGTTGACCCACTGGGAGATCGCCTGGGTGAGGGCGCGCGGGCGGCCGTCGCGGATCGCCGCGGTGTCGAGGTCGAGGAGGCCGTGCCGGATCGCGTGGGGCCGGAAGAGGGTTCGCAGGGTGGCCACCGACTCGGTGTCGCCGGGCACGACGAACCATCCGCTGATCGCTCCGCTGCCGGTGACCCTGCTCGACATCCACGACCGCGGGATACGACCCGGTTCGATGGTGGGGAACTCATCTGGCTCGTCGTCGACGATCTCCTCGAGCGCGGCGCTGAGCTCCTCGCTCCTGCGCGCGTAGGCGAGGACCTCGAGGTAACACGACAGGCGGGTCGCGCCGACGTACAGGGTTCGCCACATCCCCGCAGGATCGTCCCAGCGGCCGGTGAAGCGCCCGTCGGTGGCGAACTCCCACGGTGTCCACTCCCACGAGGTCGGCGGGTAGCCAACGCGGTAGGCGACCACGCCATCGACGTGGAAGCAGCGGACATCGCCGCGCGGGGTCGAGATCAACGATCGATCCGGTGCGTTCATCCGACCGCCGCGAACTGCCGGGCAGCGGCAAGGACCTTCGGGCCGACATCGGACAGATCGCCCTCGCGCAGCAGCAGCGCCGGCGGACGGTCGTCCAGGATCGGGTTCAGACCCTGGAACCAGGTCTGGGCCACGGCGGGGGTATCGCGCTCGACGATCAGCCGGGCGACACGGTAGGCGATACGGAGGCGTTCGACGTCGGTGTCGTTGTTGATGGTGCGGGTGCCTTCTGCCCACTGGCGCACAGCGCGGGTTTCTTTCACCTTCCCCAGGTACGCGACCAGCTTGGCGCCGAGCAGCTCACGCAGCGCCGTGACCAGCTCCGATTGGGTCATTCGGGCGGCGTCGTTGTAGGCGGCGAGGTCGGGTCGTGGGTGTGCGGTTGTCATGGCATCCACCTCCTGATTACAGGATAAATCACATGGTCAGTACCGTCCATGTTCCCACCCGGGCCGCCAACTCGCAGACGAAGCACCGACCAGGCCCCGGACCGGCAGAGGACCGAATCGAAGAAATCGGCCGATCAGGGGAACCATGCCGGCTTCCCGCACCTCTCGCCGACACGCACTCCCCAGCCTCGATCCTGCGCTGCTGGTCGACCTGGAACGCCCTGGGCAGCTACCTGTTCACCTCGGATCTGATCGTTGCCGACCCGATGGATGCGGTCCTGCGCCCCAAGTCGCCAAGACCGTACCGAAGGCCTTCGATCACGACGCGGTCGAGAAACTGATCACCGCGCTGACCACAGACGAGGACGACAACGCACACGCCTGGCGAGAGCGCGACCTCGCCATCGTCCTCACGCACTGCTCACCGGATGCCGCCTGTCCGAACTGGTCACCCTCAATATCGGGGAATTCCGCAACCTCGACGACACGGGTCGACTCGAGTCGATTACCCTGCACGGCAAGGGAAACAAGCAACGCGTCCTCACCGCCGAGCCCGCACTCGTCGACGCGCTCACGTCCTACCTCGACTCGCGCCTGCAGCGATTCCCCGGCAGCGGCAAGGCCCGCACCTCCCCCCACCGCCTCACCCTGGCGCCGCCAACGGCCACCGACCCCCCTCCTCGGTGCCGGCAGACCTGGTCCTTCGCTTGGGCGCAGCGAGCGCGGCGACTTTGCGTGCGGTGTCCGGCATGCGGTGTGACCGGAGCGTGCGTGGTAGTTCTCGTTCGTAGGTGCGTTGGATCGAGGCGACCACCCACACAGCGACCAGCCGTCACGGCCGCGGATCGGTGCGGGTCCACCGGCGCCGATCGCTGAGCGTGGCCCCGCTACAGCGACGGCACGGGAAGACTCCGTGTTCCCCGAGTTCGGCCAGGTACAGGGCGTCGGTCCACGGCACGTGCGGGAAGCGGGCGAGTCGGGCACGGGAGAGCGGGACTCCGCACAGGGTCTGGTTGGTGCCGGGCGTCCACGCGTGCGTATCGCCACGCGGGTATCTGATCCCGTCGGTGTCGGTCCACCGACTCGACGCCGCGACTGCGGGTGTGGTTCGTTGAGCCATGGGATCCGGATTCCCCGAACGGGCGAGATCACGCCCACCTCCTCCACTGCCCTTCCGTCCACTGCCCTTCCGTCGGCACCCCGCTCGTCGCCCAACCACTGCCGCCCGTCGCACATCGTGTTCCGGGCCGCAGCCAGTCACATAGGGTGACGCGGTCACCACTGTCAGTGCGAGGGAAGGACACCAGGCGATGAGCTCGTACGAGGAGGCGTTCCGCCAGAGCGTCGAGGACCCCGAGGCCTTCTGGCTCGAGGCCGCGAAGGCCGTCGACTGGGATACGGCGCCCACCCGCGCACTGGACGACACGCACGCACCCTCGTACCACTGGTTCCCGGACGGCACTCTCAACACCAGTGTCAACGCGCTCGACCGGCATGTCGCCGCGGGCGCGGGTGACCGGACCGCGCTGATCTGGGACTCGGCGATGGTGCCGGCGAAGAAGACCTACACGTACGCCGAACTGCTCGACGAGGTCGCCACGTTCGCCGGAGTGCTGCGCGATCAGGGCGTCGTGGCCGGGGACCGGGTCATCATCTACATGCCGATGATCCCGGAGGCCGCGATCGCGATGCTCGCGTGCGCCCGCATCGGTGCCGTGCACTCGGTGGTGTTCGGCGGCTTCGCGGCTAAGGAACTCGCGACCCGCATCGACGATGCCCGGCCGGTCGTGCTCGTCACCGCGTCGGGTGGTCTCGAGCCCGGCCGCACCGTCGAGTACCTGCCGATGGTCGAGGCGGCCCTCGGTTTGACGAAGACTCCCCCGCACACCGTGATCGTGAAGGATCGGGAGCAGATCCCCGGCTCCGCAGCCGACTACAAGGCGTCGTCCGCCGCGTGGTTCGACTGGGACGAACTCGTCGCCGACTCGTCGCCGGCCGAACCGGTCTCGGTCGCCGCGACCGATCCGCTCTACATCCTCTACACCTCCGGCACCACCGGTAAGCCGAAGGGTGTCGTCCGCGACAACGGCGGGCACGCGGTCGCGCTGACGTGGTCCATGCGCAACATCTACGACATCGACGCGGGCGACGTGTGGTGGACCGCGTCGGACGTCGGGTGGGTGGTCGGCCACTCGTACATCGTCTACGGGCCGTTGATGGCAGGCGCCACCACCGTTCTCTACGAGGGCAAGCCGGTGGGCACGCCCGACGCAGGCGCGTTCTGGCGCATGATCTCGGAGAACAATGTCAAAGCGCTGTTCACCGCGCCGACCGCGATCCGTGCGATCCGCAAGGCCGACCCCGAAGCCGAGGAACTCACAAAGTATTCGATCGACACGTTGGAGACGTTGTTCGCCGCCGGCGAGCGTCTCGACCCCGACACCTACGAATGGGCGAGCCGGATTCTCGAGCGCCCGGTCGTCGACCACTGGTGGCAGACCGAGACGGGCTGGGCGATCGCCGCAAATCTGCGCGGTCTCGATCCGATGCCCCTCAAGCCCGGTTCACCGACGGTCCCCGTCCCGGGATATCGCGTCGAAATCGTCGACGCGCACGGCGATCTCGTGAAGGCGAACACCGAAGGCAACATCGTCGTCCGGCTGCCGCTTCCGCCGGGTACCTTGACCGGGCTGTGGCAAGACGAGGACCGCTTCCGCAGGTCGTATCTCGACACGTTCCCCGGCTACTACCTCACCGGTGATTCCGGTTATGTGGACGAAGACGGCTACGTATTCGTGCTCGGACGCTCCGACGACGTGATCAATGTTGCCGGACATCGACTTTCGACGGGAACGATGGAAGCGGTCGTGGCGTCGCACCCGGCTGTGGCCGAATGCGCGGTGGTGGGGATCCGCGACGAGATCAAGGGGCAGCGCCCGTCGGGCTATGTCGTGCTCAAGGCCGGCGTGGAGATCGACCCCGAAACGCTGCGTCAGGAACTCGTGGCGATGGTGCGCGACCAGATCGGTGCGGTGGCCACCTTCCGCGACGTCACGGTCGTGCAGGCCCTTCCGAAGACGCGCTCCGGCAAGATCCTTCGCAAGACCATGCGTCAGATCGCCGACAACGAGCAGTACTCGGTGCCGTCGACCATCGAGGATCCGGCTGTCCTCGAGGCGCTTCGGGCACAACTGGGTGGCTGACCCCGCGAGGGGCTAGCGGCGGCGGCGCCAGACGACCACCAGCACGACGGCGACGAGAACTGCCCCGGCTGCAGCAAGCAGGTCGGGGCGGTTCCGTACCGCTTCGACGCGCTCGTCGGCCGCGTGCTTGACGCGCGTGGGCACGTCCAGCCGGTCGGTCAGTTCGCCTACCGTCGCAGCGAGTTCCGCGCGCTGCTGTTCGATATCGGCCTCGGGTCCGCCCGACCCGTTGGGGGTCGACTCGGTGGGCCCGGTGTTGGAGGAGTCCTGTCGGCTCATTGCATTGCTCCCTTCGCGGCGGCCACGTCGGCCCGAACGCTGTCGGCCGTGTGTGCCGGCATCGGCGGTGCGGCATTCTTGGCCTTCGAGGCGCCGACGGCCGCGAGGATGCCGCCGATCACGAGAACCACGATCGCGACGATCAGTGCCGCCAACCAGGGGTCCACTGCGGTCGCAAGCCCCAGCACACCCGCGGCGATAAGGGTGGCGAGGCCGAGGTAGAGCAGAAGCGCACCGGCCCCGGAGATTCCGGCACCGATACCGATCCTGGTGCCCTTGGACTTCACTTCGTCGAGGGCATGGGTGACCTCGGTGCGCACGAGGGTGGAGACCTGCGCGGTCAGCCGTTCGGTGAGTTCGACAGTGGACAGTTCGGAGGGCTGGGCCGCCACGTGACGCGCACCCCCTCCGGTCGGTTCCGTCATGTTCGTTCCCCTTCCTGGTTGTCGCCGACTTCTCCACGCAGGCGACGCCCGCGTTCGATCAGTTCTTGATGCTTCGCCTGGTTCTTCTCACTCGCACGGGTGTCGCGCGGGGGCAGTTGGAGGGTCTTCTCCGCTTCGATTCCACCTTGCAACTGCCGGCCACGTTCGAGTTCCGCATCGAATTCGGCCCCGAACAGCAGTGCCAGGTTGGTGATCCACAACCACAACAGGAAGATCACCGCACCGGCGAGCGAACCGTAGGTCTTGTTGTAACTCCCGAAATTGCTGACGTACACCGCGAACAGCACCGACGCGACGATCCAGACCACGATCGCGATCACAGAACCGACGCTCACCCACCGGAACTTGGGCTGCTTGACGTTGGGTGTGGCGTAGTAGAGCACCGCCACAAGGACGATGACGAGTATCAGCATCACGGGCCACTTCGCGATGTTCCAGACCGTCACCGCTGTCTCGCCCAGGCCGACGACGTCACCGATGGTGCGGGCGATCGGTCCGCTCACCACGAGCATCAGGCCCGTTGCACCGGCGAAGACCAGGACGAGCGCCGTCACCAGCAGCATCTGGGGGCGCAGCTTCCAGATCGGGCGTCCCTCTTCGATCTCGTAGATGCGATTCATGGCGCGGCCGAAGGCCCCCACGTAGCCGGAAGCCGACCAGAGGGCACCGAGAACACCGACGACGAGTGCGAGGCCGGCGGTGGGTGCCTGCACCAACTGTTCGATGGGTCCGCGCAGGGTGTCGACCGCGGAGGCGGGTCCCAGTTCCTCGACCATCTGGAGCACCGCATCCACGGTGGCCTGGCCCTGCCCGAAGACGCCGAGCAACGAGACCACGACCAGCAACGCAGGAAACAGCGACAGGATGGCGTAATAGGTCAGCGACGCCGCCAGATCGGTGCACTGATCTCGGCTGAACTCCCGCACGGTCCTCTTGACCACGTATTTCCACGACGGTTTCTCGATGTCCGTCGGAGAGTCGGGCTTGCGCGCATCGTCGGGTGCCACGGTTGCGCCGGCCGCACCGTCCCCGCCGTGTTGGTCCGTCATGGCACTCGGGTACCGCGCCGTCGCCCGCACCAAACCGTATCGGCACTACGTAAAACGTACGATCGGAGCATGTCCGACACCGATGCAGTCCGCGGCTCCTCCGAGGGGTTCGCCGACATCATGTCCCAGCTCGACTACCCGATGTACATCGTCACGACACGCGGCGGAGAAGAACGCAGCGGGTGCCTCGTCGGGTTCACGACTCAGACGGGCATCGATCCGGCACGCTTCCTCGTCGCCATCTCGAACAAGAACCACACCTTTCGTGTCGCCCAGGACGCCGAGTACCTCGCCGTGCACGTTCTCTCGCCGGAGAACCGCCCGATCTCGGAGCTTTTCGGAGAGCAAACCGGAGACGAGATCGACAAGTTCGCGCAGTGCTCGTGGAGCGAGGGCCCGCACGGCCTGCCGATCCTCGACGGCGCAGCCGGATGGTTCGTCGGGCGCGTGCTGGACAGATTCGATCTCGGCGACCACAGTGGGTTCCTGCTCGATCCCGAGGAGGGTGAACTCCGCGAGAACCTGGACACGCTGCTGACCTTCCGCGACGTGAGCGACATGGAGGCCGGCCACGGCGCGTGACATAGCGGGGAACGAACCGGCGTGATCTGATCGGGTGCATGCACCAACTCGACGACCCCGCTTCCCCCACCGAAGTCGACGACGCCCGGCTCCGGCAGTTGTATGCGTATCCGGAAGGGCTCGAACGCCCGTGGATGCGCGTCAACTTCGTCTCCTCGCTCGACGGGGCGGTCGCAGTGGAAGGCAGGTCGGGAGCGCTCGGCACCCCGTCGGACAAGAAGGTCTTCGGGCTGCTGCGGGAACTCGCGGACGTCATCCTCGTCGGCGCGGGCACCGCTCGCACCGAGAACTACGGGGGCGCACGCACCAGCGAGACGCTTCGTGCCCGTCGTGAGGCAGACGGCCTCGAAGCGGTACCTCCGATCGCGGTCGTGACGACGTCCTGCTATTTCCCCTCCGATCTGCGGCTGTTCACCGACACCACGGTGCCGCCGGTCGTGCTCACCAGTGAGAGTGCGCCGGCCGCCAATCGCCGCGCGGCGGAGGACGCGGGCGCCGATGTCCGGGTGATCGCGGATGACACCATCGACGGTGCGGCCCTGCTCGCCGCCGTCACCAAGGCCGGGTGGACGCGCGTACTGTGCGAAGGTGGTCCGCAATTGTTCGGAAGCATGATCGAAGCCGACATCGTCGACGACCTGTGCTTGACCTGGGCCCCGGTCCTGGCAGCCGGTGCCGCGGGGCGCATCGCCTCGACGCCTGCCCCCGCGCTCACGCCAATGCGACGGACCCACCTGCTCTGCGACGACGACGGAACCCTGCTCACCCGCTGGATTCGCGACAACACAAAAGGAGCAACACGTGGCTGATGACGACATCGTCGAGGGAACGGATCGTTCCGACGACCTGATCGAACGGCTTGCCGACCTCGCGTCCGAGCGCGGCCTGACCGTGGGATGCGCGGAGTCGCTCACCGCGGGCACTCTGGCCGCCAGGCTCGGTGCGGCGCAAGGTAGTTCGGAGTGGTTTCGCGGCGGCATCGTCGCGTACTCACGCGAGGTGAAGCACGGACTTCTCCGCGTTCCCGAAGGACCGGTGGTCAGCGAGGCAGCGGTCCGGGCCATGGCCGAGTCCACCTCCCGACTCCTCGAAGCGGAGATCGTGGTCGCCGTGAGCGGGGCGGGCGGACCCGATCCGCAGGACGGGCGCCCACCGGGCACGGTCTGGTTCGCCACGACCGGGCCGGAGGGAACCCGCTGCGAGGAAAAGCAATTCGAGGGTGATCCGCAAAAAGTGCTCGCTCGGACGGTGCGTCATGCACTAACGTTGCTCGTCGATCGGGCACAGGCCTGACTGCCGAGACGGGAGCATTCTTGCGCACACTGACCTACTACGTGGCCACCACGCTCGACGGGTTCATCGCCGATCCGTCGGGCGGGTTCGATTTCTTTCCGGTACCCGACGAACTGGTGGTGTCGGTACTCGTCGAGGAGTTCCCGGAAACCATCCCCACCCAGGCGCGTGCGCATCTCGGGATCGACCCGCCGAACAAGAACTTCGACGCGGTGGTCATGGGCAGAAGAACTTGGGAGCCGTCCCTCGCCGACGGAGTCACGAGTTCGTATCAGCACCTGAAGCAGTACGTCTTCTCCACCACGATGAGCGCAGCGCCGGACGAGACCGTCACGCTCGTCGACAGTGATCCGCTCGCGTACGTGCGGGATCTCAAGCAGCAGGACGGCGCGGGAATCTGGTTGTGCGGCGGCGGATCTCTCGCAGGTGCGCTGTTGCCCGAGATCGACGAACTCGTTCTGAAGGTCAATCCGATAGTCGCGGGCGACGGAGTGCCGTTGTTCCGCACGGGTTTCGAACCGTACTACTTCGAACCAGCCGAGAGCCGGACTGTCTGCGGAGTCACCATCAACCGCCTGACCGCGCGTCGCTGACGAGCGCCGCCGCGACCCGATCAAGGTCGCGGCGGCAGAGGTCAGAACACCGACGGATCGACATCCAAGGTGGTGCGATCGAGGCTTGCGAGCAGGTCGAACTGCGGCCCCGTCTTCGGAAGTTCGAACCGGAAGAAGTACCGGGCCGCGGCGCGCTTGCCGTCGTAGAAGGCGCCGTCGCGCTCGCCTGCGGCGAGGAGTTGTTCGAGCCAGATCCACGCGACCACCACATGCCCGACGGCTTCGAGGTACACGGTCGAATTCGCCAGCGCGACAGCCGGATCGCCGGTCGACCACAGGGTGGTCGTCGTCTCCCCCACCCGTACGACGGCGCGCTGCAACTGCTGTGCGCACTCCGCGGCGTCGCCACCGGCGTCCAGTGCCTTCGTCACGGTTTCGCCGATGGTCTCCCCCAGTACCGCGAGCGCGGCACCACCCTGCATGATCACCTTGCGGCCGAGGAGATCCATGCCTTGGATGCCATGGGTGCCTTCGTGGATGGGGTTGAGCCGGTTGTCCCGGTAGTACTGTTCGACGTCGAATTCCCGGGTGTATCCGTATCCGCCGAGGACCTGGATCGCAAGACTGTTGGCTTCGAGGCACCACTGCGACGGCCACGACTTGGCGATGGGGGTGAGCAGGTCCAGCAGCAGACCCGCACGGGTGCGGGCGTGGTCGTCGGGCGCGGTTCGCTGTTCGTCGACCAGCTTGGAACAGTAGAGGCCCAGGGCGAGTGCACCTTCCACGTACGACTTCTGCGCCAGCAACATCCGGCGCACGTCCGGGTGTTCGACGAGCGGCACCTGCGGGGAGGCGGGGTCCTTCGTTCCCAGGGGGCGTCCCTGCGTCCGGGTGCGGGCGTACTCGAGCGACTGGAGGTATCCGGCGTAGCCGAGGGAGGTGGCGAGGAAGCCGACTCCGATACGAGCCTCGTTCATCATGTGGAACATGTAGGAGAGGCCCTTGTGCGGTTCGCCGAGCAGATAGCCGACGGCTCCCGCCTCGCCGCCGGGAGTGTGGACACCTTCACCGAAGTTCAGCAGCGTGTTCGTGGTTCCGCGATTGCCCATCTTGTGGTTGAGGCCCACGAGCGCGATGTCGTTGCGCTCACCGAGCGTGCCGTCGGGCCGGACGAGGAACTTGGGGACGATGAACAGGGAGATGCCCTTGACGCCCGCCGGTCCGCCCGCGATCTTCGCGAGCACCAGATGGACGATGTTCTCGGTCAGTTCGTGGTCACCACCGGAGATCCACATCTTCGTGCCGGTCAGCCGGAAGGTGCCGTCGTCCGCGGGGACCGCCTTGGTGGTGATGTCGGCGAGCGACGAACCCGCCTGGGGCTCGGAGAGGCACATGGTGCCGAAGAATCGTCCCTCCAGCATGGGAGGCACGAACGTTGCGATCTGCTCGTCGTCGCCGTGGGCGACGAGCAGGCTCGCGTTGGCCGCGGTGAGGAACGGGTACGCGGAGGTACCCGCATTCGCCGCCTGGAACCAGGCCATCGACCCCCGCAACACGGCCATAGGCAACTGCATGCCGCCCTGCGCTTCGTCGAACCCGCCGGCGATCAAGCCCGCCTTGGAGAACAGGTCGAGTGCGGCCTTGACCTCGGGGATGATCTCGACGCGGCCGTCCTCGTCCATACGAGGTTCCTGCGCGTCGGCCTTCTTGTTGTGCGTCGCGAAATGCTTCGTAGCGATGTCCGCACTCAGATCCAGCACCGCGTCGAACGTCTCACGGGAATGCTCCGCGAACCGCGAACGCGTCGTCAGGGACTCGATGTCGAGCCAGTCGAACAGCAAGAAGTCCAGGTCGCGGCGGGACAGCACGGGAGCAGGCATGGAGAGGTCCTTTCGGCGGCGTACCGATCGAGCGCGCACCCAGTAGAGCAATCCGGGCGCGGCGGTCGGCCGGCGGGGTGGCACCCGTGGATGCACGGTACCGCGCGATGCTTGGCGCCGACGCCCCGAATGCGGGAATACTGCCCTTCATGAACGGGTCCCCTTCCGTACTGGTCGTCGACGACGACGCGGACGTCCTCGCTTCCCTGCACCGCGGCCTCCGCCTGTCCGGGTTCTCGGTGCTGACCGCAGCCGGGGGTGCCGAAGCTCTCGAGGTCGTGGAGGCTGCGCGACCCGACGTGATGGTGCTCGACATGAACATGCCGGGACTCGACGGGACCGACGTCATCACCACTCTGCGGGGAGCGGGCGACGACATCCCCATCTGCGTGCTCAGTGCCCGCGACACCGTCGACGACCGCATCGCAGGGCTCGAATCCGGGGCCGACGACTACCTGACCAAACCGTTCGTTCTGGCCGAACTCGTCGCGCGGATCAAAGCAATGCTGCGCCGTCGCGCGCCCGTCGACGATCAGGTGGTGCGGGTCGGCGCTCTGCGCATCGAACCGGCGGGCCGGCGGGTGTTCGTCGACGGTGATCCGGTGGACATGACCAAACGCGAATTCGAACTGCTCGAAGTGCTCGCGCGCAACGCGGGCATCGTCCTGTCCCGCGACCGGTTGCTGTCGCTCGTGTGGGGCTACGACTTCACGTCGGACACCAACGTCGTGGATGTGTTCGTCGGTTACCTGCGCCGCAAACTCGAATCGGGTGGACGCGCCAGGCTCGTCCACACGGTGCGCGGGGTCGGCTTCGTCCTGCGGGAGCCGTGAGATGTCCCGCTCGTTCTCGTTGCGCGCCCGAGTGGCCACCGCGACCGCGCTCGGCACGACGATCGTCGTAGGGATCCTCGGCGTCATTGTGGCACTCGCGATTTCGCGCAACAACCTTGCACAACTCGACCGCCGGCTCGACCTCGCCGCCGATGTACTGGCAGCCAACGCCGCGGCTGCCGAACTGTTCCTCCCGGTATTCGGCGACGGCGGCGCGTTCGCCATGACGATCCGCGCGGAACCCGACGGTGATCTGCGTGCGAGCACGCCTACGGAACTTCCAGTCCTCGAACCCGGCGCGCACACCGTCACCGTCGACGGTATCGACTACCGGGCGTACACCACCCCCATCGAATCGAATCGGGGTCTGATGTCGGTGGCCGTGCTCTTGGCCGAAGCGCAGGATGTCACCACCGATCAGCACCGGCAGGTCATGATCGCCGGCGCCGTCGCGGTGGCCGCCGCGACCGCTCTCGGCTGGCTGCTCGGCGGCGGCGCGGTGCGGCCCCTCGTCGACCTCACCCGCCGGATCGTCGCTCGCGACCGGGATCTCTCCCCGCGCCCGTCCGGAGTCACGGAAGCCGACGAACTCGCGTCGGCGGTGGGCGCGATGCTCGACGACGTGGCACGTGCGCGTGCCGCCACCGACGCCGCGCTGGCCACGGCGCGTGACTTCGCGGCGGCAGCGGCACACGAGATGCGGACGCCCCTGACGGCGATGCGGACGGACATCGAAGTACTCACGACCCTCGATCTCGAGGCGGACGACCGGTCCGAGATACTCACCGACCTCGCGCGCACTCAGGCACGGTTGGAAGCGACCCTCAACGACCTCGAACGCCTCGCCAGAGGCGATTTGTCCACCGACCGCGATTTCGTCGACGTCGATCCCGTCGAGATCTGCGACACCGCTGCCGCGGACGCGATGCGCCGATATCCGGGCCTGACCGTGGACGTCCGCGGGGATGCCGGCCGGACGCTGCGCGGCCTGCCCGCAGGCCTGCGACTCGTGGTGGACAACGCGATCACCAATGCCGTCCGGCACGGCGGCGCATCGCTCGTTCGGATCACCGTCTCGAGGGACGATGCCGCCACCAGCCTGATCGTCGACGACGACGGAGTGGGTGTCCCCGCCGACGAACGCTCGGCAGTGTTCGAACGGTTCCGGCGCGGATCGAACTCGCGCCAGACCGGGTCCGGGCTCGGACTGACACTGGTCGCGCAGCAGGCGACCCTGCACGGCGGCGACGCGTACCTGGACGAGAGCCCGCTCGGGGGTGCGCGTCTCGTCATCCGGTTGCCCCGCACGCGCCCCCGCGATCGATGACCGAATCACTCAGTGCGGGAAGGGTTCTCCGGTGTACTCCCGGCCTTCCACCAGCACCAGCCAGTTGCCGGAGTTGTCCCGCATCACGGCTTCGACGCCGTAGGGCCGTTCGGCCGGTTCCTGGACGAACTCCACCCCCTTGGCAGCGAGGTCGCGATACGTCGCACGACAGTCGGAGGTGGCCATACCGAATCCGCCCATCGTCCCGGCGGCCAGTGCCCGCCGGATCGCTTCTGCCGTGTCGTCGTCGAGGGGCGGACCCGGTGTGGCGAGCGTGACCTGCAATTCGGGATGGTCGGGGTGCAGGATCGATACCCAGCGGAACCCGTCGCCCAGCGTGACGTCGGTGCCTTCGACGAATCCCATCGTGTCGGTGTAGAACTTCTTGGCTGCGTCCTGGTCGGTGACCCAGAGGGTGACCAGAGAAATGTTGGTAATCATGTATTCCAACCTAGGGTCGGCGCCGGTGCCCGCGCTTCTCCGAAATTGCGGCGTTCAGGACCGGTCGCTCAGGCCGTGCATGAAGACGTAGCAACCGGGGATTCGCGGCGCACCGGACTCGGCGAACTTCGCCTGATACACCGACGGTGACGTACCGACCAGTTGCCGGAACTTGGCGCTGAACGAACCGAGGCTGGTGTACCCGACGACGTGGCATATCTCGGTGACCGTCAGGTTGGTCGCCCGCAGCAGGTCCTGGGCTCGCTCGATGCGCCGCTCGGCGAGGTAGGCCCCCGGAGTCCTGCCGTACACCGCGGCGAAACACCGGAGGAAGTGAAACTTGGATACGCCGGCGTTGGCGGCGAGTTCGCCGAGTTCGAGCGGTTCCGCATAGTCGCGGTCGGCGACGTCGCGGGCGCGGCGCAGGTGCGGAAGGAGTTCCGCCGGCACCTGCACTCGTACTGCCATTGCCCCAGTCTGGCAGCGAGAACCGGCGCGTGCTCGTGAATGCGCCCGGATGCATGAAGGCCCGGGTCCGGCATACACCGGACTCGGGCCTTCATGAACGATTTTCTACGGCAGGTCGACCAGGTCGATCACGAACACCAGCGTCTTGCCGCCGAGCGGGTGACCGGAACCGGCCGGACCGTATGCGAGTTCCGGTGGCACGGTCAGCTTGCGGCG